>NZ_JBYIQP010000050.1:0-47776 GCF_057707665.1 Actinacidiphila sp. bgisy167
CCCCCCCCCCCCCCCCCACCCCCCCCCCCCCCCCCCCCCCCCCCCCCCCCCCCTCGGGCGTTCGCGGCCCTGTGACGCTCCGGGGCGTCACAGGGCCGCACCGACCGGGTCGGTGAGCCGCTGTGCAATATGCCTGGGTTTGCGGTGTCATGGTGGACCTCGTGTCCTTCATGGCACAGAGCTCCCCGAGGAGGCATCCGATGCGCAGGAGCGCGGCGAGGTGGGCCGCCGGTGCGGCCGTGGCCGCCCTTGTGGCGACGGGCTGCGGCGGCGGGGACGGCGCCCGGAGCAGCGGCTCCGGTGTGCTGAGCGCGGCGTGGACCGATCCGCAGAATCCGCTGGAGCCGGCCAACACCAACGAGGTGCAGGGCGGCAAGGTGCTGGACATGATCTTCCGCGGGCTGAAGAAGTACAACCCCCGGACGGCGGCCGCCGAGGACGTCATCGCCGACTCGATCACGACCACGGACCAGCGGACCTTCACCATCAGGCTGAAGGCCGGCTGGACCTTCAGCAACGGCGAGAAGGTCACCGCCGATTCCTTCATCGACGCCTGGAACTACGCGGCGCTCGTGACGAACAAGCAGATCAACGCCTCCTTCTTCCGGTACGTCGAGGGCTACGACAAGGTCCATCCGCGGTCCGGGAAACCCGCCGCCGCCGAGCTGTCCGGCCTCACCCGGCAGGACGACCTGAACTTCACCGTCAGGCTCAACCAGAAGTTCTCCACCTGGCCCGACACCCTCGGCTACGCCGCCTACATGCCGCTGCCACGGGCCTTCTTCACCGACCATGCGGGCTGGCTGCGCAAACCCGTCGGCAACGGCCCCTACCGCGTGGAGTCCTACACCAAGGGCCAGGGCATGCGGTTGCGCGCGTGGGACGGTTACAGGGGCTCCGACGCGGCCGTCAACAAGGGCGTGGACCTCAAGGTCTACACCGACACCAACACCGCCTACACCGATCTGCAGGCCGGCAACCTGGACCTGGTCGACGACGTGCCCGCCGCCCAGTTGAGGAACGTCGAGACCGACCTGGACGGCCGCTACCTCAACACCCCGGCCGGCATCATCCAGACCCTCGCCTTTCCGCTCTACGACAAGGCATGGTCGGGTCCGGACTCCGAGAAGCTCCGCCAGGGCATCTCCATGGCGATCAACCGCGAGCAGATCACCCGGCAGATCTTCCAGAACACCCGTATCCCGGCGGGGGACTGGACCTCGCCCGTGCTCGGCGCGGACGGCGGCTTCGACGACACCCTGTGCGGCCGCACGTGCGCGTACGACCCCGCCCGCGCCAGGCAACTGGTCAAGGAGGGCGGCGGCCTCCCCGGCGGCACCATGAGGATCACCTACAACGCGGACGGCGGCTCCCACAAGGAGTGGGTCGACGCGGTCTGCAACAGCATCAACAACGCCCTGGGCAAGGACGACGCCTGCGTCGGCGATCCCGTCGGCACCTTCGCCGACTTCCGCAACCAGATCGTCAACCAGCGGATGAAGAACCCGTTCCGGGCCGGCTGGCAGATGGACTACCCGCTGATCCAGAACTTCCTGCAGCCGCTCTACTACACCGGCGCCTCGTCCAACGACGCCCACTTCAGCGACCCCCGCTTCGACCGGCTCGTCGACCGGGCGAACGCCGAGAGCGACCCCGCCAAGGCCGTCGACACCTTCAAGCAGGCCGAGCGGATCCTGCCGCAGCAGGTCCCGGCCATCGCGCTGTGGTACCAGAACGGCAGCGCGGCCTGGTCGCAGCGGCTCTCCGACGTGACCCTCAACCCCTTCAGCGTGCCCGTCTTCAACCAGATCAAGGTCGGCTGACGCCCATGGGCCGGTACGTCATCCGCCGTCTGCTGCAGATGATCCCCGTCTTCGCCGGCACCACCGTGCTGATCTTCGTCATGGTGTACGCGCTCGGCGACCCCGTCCAGGCACGGTGCGGCGACCGCGCCTGCGACCCCGCCACGGCCGCGCAGATCCGCCGCGACCTGTATCTGGACCACCCGCTGTGGCAGCAGTACCTGCGCTACATGGGGCAGATCTTCCGCGGCGACTTCGGGGTCGCCTGGAACGGGCAGCCGGTCACCGAACTGCTGGCCACCGCGCTGCCCGTCACCTTGCGGCTGACGGTCCTCGCCATCCTCTTCGAGATCGTCGCCGGCATCACCCTCGGCGTCCTCACCGGGCTGCGCCGCGGGCGCCTGGAGGACACCGCGACGCTGCTGGGCACCCTGGTCGTCATCTCCGTGCCGACCTTCGTCACCGGCTACGTGCTGCAGTACCTGCTCGGCGTCAAGTGGCACGTCATCGCGCCCTCGGTCTCCTCGCAGGCCCGCCTCGACGAGCTGGTCGTGCCGGCGTTCGTCCTCGCCCTGACCTCGCTCGCCTACGTCACCCGGCTCAGCCGCACCTCGGTCGTGGAGAACGTCCGGGCCGACTACGTCAGGACCGCCGTCGCCAAGGGACTGCCGAGACGCCGGGTGATCACCCGCCACCTGCTGCGCAACTCCCTCATCCCGGTGGTCACCTTCATCGGCACCGACATCGGGGCGCTGATGGGAGGGGCCATCGTCACCGAGCGCATCTTCAACATCCACGGCGTGGGCTACCAGCTCTACCAGGGCATCCTGCGGCTGGACTCGGCCACGGTGGTCGGGTTCGTGACGATCCTCGTGATCGTCTTCCTCCTGGCGAACCTGATGGTCGACCTCCTCTACGCCGTCCTCGACCCGAGGATCCGCTATGCCTGAGCCGCGCAACCACCCCGACGAGGCCGTGGAGCCGGCCGGCGGGACGGGAGCCGCCATGGGACTGGGCCAGGACGAGGCACGCACCCTGGAGAGGGGGGTACCCGCTCCCGGCAGGCCCCCGGCCGCCCCGGCCGGCGGGCCCGGCACGGACCGGCCGCGCAGCCTGTGGTCGGACGCCTGGCGGGACCTGCGGCGCAACCCGGTCTTCGTGATCGCCGCGCTGATCATCGTCTTCCTCGTCGTCATCTCCCTCTGGCCGCAGCTCATCGCTCCCGGCAACCCGCTCAGCTGCGACCTGGACAACTCCCAGAAGGGCTCCGCCCCCGGCCACCCCTTCGGCTTCGACACCCAGGGGTGCGACGTCTACACCCGGGTCGTCCACGGCGCCCGCGCCTCGGTCACCGTCGGCATCTGCGCCACCGTCGGAGCCGCCCTGCTCGGCTCGCTCCTCGGCGGCCTCGCCGGCTACCACGGCGGCTGGGCGGACGCGGTGCTCTCCCGGGTGAGCGACATCTTCTTCGGCATCCCGATCGTCCTCGGCGGCCTGGTCTTCCTCTCCGTCGTCACCGGCACCACCGTCTGGCCGGTGGTGGGGTTCATCGTGCTGCTCGGCTGGCCGCAGATCGGCCGCATCGCCCGCGGGTCGGTGATCACCGTGAAGCGAAACGACTACGTCGAGGCCGCCCGTGCGCTCGGCGCCGGACACACCCGGCTGCTGCTGCGGCACATCGCGCCCAACGCCGTCGCCCCCGTCATCGTCGTCGCGACCATCGCGCTCGGCACCTACATCTCCCTGGAGGCCACCCTGTCCTACCTCGGCGTCGGGCTGAAACCGCCCACCGTCTCCTGGGGCATCGACATCTCCCAGGCCTCCACCCAGATCCGCAACGCACCCCACATGCTGCTCTGGCCGGCCGGAGCGCTGAGCGTGACGGTGCTCGCCTTCATCATGCTCGGTGACGCGGTGCGCGACGCCCTCGACCCCAAGCTGCGCTGATGGACGGGCAGACGCCGGCCGACACGGCCCGGGACGAGCCGCCCCTGCTCGAGGTGCGCGACCTGCACGTGGAGTTCCGCACCCGGGACGGCGTCGCCCGGGCCGTGGGCGGGGTCTCCTACGCGGTGCGCTCCCGCCAGACGCTGGCCGTGCTGGGCGAGTCGGGCTCCGGCAAGTCGGTGACCGCGCAGGCCGTCATGGGCATCCTCGACTCGCCGCCCGGGTTCGTCACCCGCGGCGAGATCCTCTTCCACGGCGAGGACCTGCTCGCCATGGGCCGCGAGGCGCGCCGAAGGATCCGCGGCGCCAGGATGGCGATGATCTTCCAGGACGCGCTGTCCGCCCTCAATCCCGTGCTGACCGTGGGCGAGCAGCTCGGCGAGATGTTCCGGGTGCACCGGGGGATGTCCCGCAAGGACGCCCGTGCCAAGGCGGTGGAGCTGATGGACCGGGTGCGCATCCCGGCGGCGAAGGAGCGGGTGGGCGACTACCCGCACCAGTTCTCCGGCGGCATGCGCCAGCGCGTCATGATCGCGATGGCGCTCGCCCTGGAGCCCGAGCTGGTCATCGCCGACGAGCCGACCACCGCGCTCGACGTGACCGTGCAGGCACAGGTCATGGAACTCCTGGCGGAGCTGCAGCGCGAGTACGGCATGGGCCTGATCCTCATCACCCACGACCTCGGCGTCGTCGCCGACGTCGCCGACCACATCGCCGTGATGTACGCGGGGCGCATCGTGGAGACCGCGCCCGTCCACGAGATCTACCAGCGCCCCGCACACCCCTACACCAGGGGCCTGCTGGAGTCGATCCCGCGTCTGGACCGCAAGGGCCGGGAGCTGCATGCGATCAAGGGCCTGCCCCCGAACCCGCTGCACATCCCGACCGGCTGCCCCTTCCACCCGCGCTGCCCGCTCGCCCGCGACGTGTGCGCCACCGACGAGCCGGCGCTGTACCGGATCAGCGCCCGGCAGGGCAGCGCCTGCCACTTCTGGAGGGAGTGCCTCGGTGAGCGGCAGCGGTGACCCCGTGCTCCAGGTGCGGGGGCTGGTCAAGCACTTCCCGCTCACCCAGGGAATCCTCTTCAAGCGGCAGGTCGGCGAGGTCCAGGCGGTCGACGGCGTGGACCTCGACCTGCGCCGCGGCGAGACCCTGGGCGTCGTCGGCGAGTCCGGGTGCGGGAAGTCCACCCTGGCCCGGCTGCTGGTGCATCTGGAGCGGGCCACCCGGGGGCAGATCCTCTACAGGGGCGAGGACGTCACCAAGCTGTCCGGCCGCGCCCTGAGGGCCGTGCGCCGGAACATCCAGATGGTGTTCCAGGACCCGTACACCTCGCTGAACCCGCGCATGACGGTCGGCGACATCATCGGCGAGCCGTACGAGATCCACCCCGAGGTGGCCCCGAAGGGCGACCGGCGCCGCAAGGTGCGCGAACTGCTGGACGTCGTCGGCCTCGACCCCGAGCACGTCAACCGCTATCCGCACCAGTTCTCCGGCGGCCAGCGGCAGCGCATCGGCATCGCCCGCGGCCTGGCGCTGCGCCCCGAGGTCATCGTCGCCGACGAGCCGGTCTCGGCGCTGGACGTCTCCGTGCAGGCGCAGGTCGTCAACCTGATGGAGAGACTGCAGGCCGAGTTCGCCCTCTCCTACGTCTTCATCGCGCACGACCTGTCGATCGTGCGGCACATCGCGGACCGGGTGGCGGTGATGTACCTCGGGCGGATCGTCGAGACCGGGGACGACACCCAGGTCTACGAGCACCCGACCCACCCGTACACCCAGGCCCTGTTGTCGGCGGTGCCGGTCCCGGATCCCGGGGCGCGCGGGCGGCGTGAGCGCATCGTGCTCAGCGGTGACGTGCCCTCGCCGGCCGACCCGCCGTCCGGCTGCCGTTTCCGGACGCGCTGCTGGAAGGCACGGGAACGCTGCGCCCTGGAGGTGCCGGCGCTGGCGGTGCCCGAGGCCTTCCGGGCGGTGGACTCTCCGGCGGCGCACGACAGCGCGTGCCATTTCGCCGAGGACAAACGGGTGCTGCCGCCGGAGCCCCCGGGGCGCTGAGCGCGGCGGGCGGCCGCCGTCTTACACGCGCGCAACGTGATGGACGCACGTCCGATATACGGACGCCCCATGCTGGCATGTGTACGGCCGTGCGGGTGCCGTGAGCCGGCCGGAACGACCCTCGGTCGTTCCGGCCGGCTGCCGTGCGTTCCGGCGCGGCCTAGCGCCGCGCGACACCCAACGAGCGCCGCAGGAAGTCGACCTGGAGCAGGAGCAGGTTCTCCGCGACCTCCTCCTGCGGTGTCATGTGGGTGACCCCGGACAGCGGCAGGACCTCGTGCGGGCGGCCGGCCGCCAGCAGCGCGGAGGACAGCCGCAGGGTGTGCGCGGCCACCACGTTGTCGTCGGCGAGACCGTGGATGATCATCAGCGGCCGGACCTCGTCCGCCGGGTCCGCCAGCCCGGCGTCAGTGACCAGCGAGTTGGCCGCGTACACCGCCGGCTGCTCCCCGGGGTGGCCGAGGTAGCGCTCGGTGTAGTGGGTGTCGTACAGCCGCCAGTCGGTGACCGGTGCGCCCGCCACCGCGGCGTGGAAGACGTCCGGGCGGCGCAGCACCGCGAGCGCCGCCAGGTAGCCGCCGTAGGACCAGCCGCGGATGCCCACCCGGGTCAGGTCCAGCGGGTGCCGTTCGGCCAGTGCGTGCAGCGCGTGGACCTGGTCGTCGAGGGTGACGCCCGCGAAGTCGCCGGCGATCGCCTTCTCCCAGGCGGGGGAGTGCCCGGGGGTGCCCCGGCCGTCCGCGACGACCACCGCGAAGCCCTGGTCGGCCAGCCACTGCGGCTCGAGGTGGATGCGCTGCGTGCGCAGCACCATCTGGCCGTGGGGCCCGCCGTAGGGGTCCATCAGCACCGGCAGCGGTCCGTCGCCCTCCCGGTAGCCGGAGGGGAGCAGCACCGCCGCCGGGATGCCGCGCTCGCCGGCGCCCACCAGCACCGGGCGCGCGGTGAGGACCGGGGTCTCGGCGTGCGAGGCGATCTCCGCCACCTGTTCGCCGTCCCGCAGCACCCGAACGGCCGTGGCCGCCGACTCCAGGGACGCGGAGGACAGCACCATGACGCCCCCGGCGTGCACCGCGGAGTGGACACCGGGCGCACCGCTCAGCCGGACCGGTCCGCCGGGGCCGCCGTCGGCGCGGTACACATGGATCTCGCCGTACTCCGGGTCCTTGGCGCCGTGCCCCGCGGATGCGGACAGCAAGATGGCGTCGCCATCGCTTCCGAGCATCGCACGCACGTGCAATTCCGGTCCTGTCCAGGGCTGTTCGCCGACGTACAGTGATCGCGAGCCGTTCTCGTCGGAGATCCGCACGAGCCGCTCCCCGGACAGCCACGCGGGCACCCCGGCGAAAAGATCAAGCCAGATTCCGTCGCGGTCCCGGTGCACCTCGCGGGTGGCGCCGGTGGCGGTGTCCACCGCCAGGTACACCTGCTCGCACTGGTCACGCGTTTGCGCGAGCAGCAGCGGCGGACCGCCCGCCGACCAGTGCACCTGCGCCAGGTACGGGTAGCGCTCGCGGTCCCACTCCACCGCGACGGCGGCGCCGTCCAGCGTCAGCAGCACCAGCGTCACCTCGGCGTTCGGCGTCCCCGCCGCCGGATAGGCGACCTCCGCCGGCGCCTGCCCGGGGTTCGCCGGGTCGGCGATCCACCATCGCTGGACGGGGGAGGAGTCCACCCGGGCCGCCAGCACGCGGGTGCCGTCCGGGGACCACCAGTAGCCGCGGCTGCGGGACATCTCCTCGGCGGCGATGAACTCGGCCAGCCCGTAGGTGACTTCCGGCCCCTCGGGTTCGGCCAGCGCCCGGTCCTCGCTGCCGTCGGCGGCCACCACGCGCAGCGCGCCGTCCGCCACATAAGCCACCCGGCGGCCGTCCGGCGACGGGCGCGGGTCCACCACCGGGCCCGGTACGGCGAGCTCCCGGGCGGTTCCGGCCCGCAGCTCCGCCGTGAACAGCCGTCCCGACAGGGCGAAGGCGGCCAGCTCCGCCGCGTCGTCGGTCGCGTAGCCGACGATCCCGGCCGAGCCCTCCCGGCTGCGCTCGCGGCGCGCCTTCTCCTCCGGCGACAACTCCTCCGCGGCGCCGGACAGCAGCAGCGCGGGGTCCGCCGCGACCCGCTCGGCGCCGGACTCCACGTCGAGCACCCACAGCAGATGCGAGCGGTCGGTACCGGAACGGGAGCGGAGGAAGGCGATGCGGCCGCCGTCCGGCGACACGGTGAAGGAGCGGGGGGCGCCGAGCGAGAACCGCTGCGTGCGGGCGTACTGCCGGGGGAACGAGAGCGCTTGCGTCATGGAGGGAGTGTGCCATTGCCCTTTCGGCGCGCCCAGCGCACGCCGACCGCGAGATCCGGCCATGCGCCCCCGCATGCTCCCGTGCGACGAGCTATGCGGCGCGCCACAAAGTTATGATCCCGTCCCGAGAGTGGGTAACAACCGGTTGGCAACTGCTGTCGGAATACGAGGCCCTGGAGGTGAGCCGCTGTGGCACTTTCGATTTCGGCGGTGCTGCTGCTGCTGATCGTCGTCTTCCTGCTGGTCAGGAAGGCGGGTCTGAAGGCGGGGCATGCGGTGGTCTGCGTACTGCTCGGGTTCTACCTGGCAAGCTCCTCCATCGCGCCGACGATCCGGGACCTCACCACCAACGTCGCGGGCATGATCGGCGACTTCAAGTTCTGAGCTGGTGGCTCGCCGCGGATGAGGCGGGGTGACTGCCCTAGGCTCTTCTCATGACCGCACTGCCCGCCCGGCGACTGCTGTTCGTCCACGCGCATCCCGACGACGAGTCGATCAACAACGGCGCCACCATGGCGAAGTACGCCGCCGAGGGCGCGCGCGTCACCCTGGTGACGTGCACCCTCGGGGAGGAGGGCGAGGTCATCCCGCCCGAGCTGGCGCATCTGGCGTCCGACCGCGACGACGCCCTCGGCGCCCACCGGATCGGCGAGCTCGCCGACGCCATGGTCCAACTCGGCGTCACCGACCACCGCTTCCTCGGCGGCCCGGGCCGCTTCCGGGACTCCGGGATGATGGGCGCGCCCCAGAACGACCGGCCCGACAGCTTCTGGCAGGCCGATCTCGACCTCGCCGCCGGGTACCTCGTGGAGGTGATCCGCGAGGTCCGTCCGCAGGTCCTGGTCGCCTACGACCCCGACGGCGGCTACGGCCACCCCGACCACATCAAGGCGCACCGGGTCGCCATGCGCGCCGCCGAGCTGTCCGCCGAGCCGACCTACCGCCGCGACCTCGGCGAGCCGCACTCCATCGCCAAGATCTACTGGAACTGCGTTCCGCGCCGGGTGGTCGAGGAGGGCTTCGCCCGCCTGCGCGCGGCCGGCCGGCAGATCCCCTTCGAGGGCATCGCGACGGCCGACGACGTCCCCGGCGTGGTGGACGACGACCTGGTGACCGCGGCCATCGACGTGGACGGCCGCTACTCCGAGCGGAAGGCGGCGGCGATGAAGGCCCACGCCACCCAGATC
The DNA here is from genome assembly GCF_057707665.1 of Actinacidiphila sp. bgisy167. Classification (NCBI taxonomy): domain Bacteria; kingdom Bacillati; phylum Actinomycetota; class Actinomycetes; order Kitasatosporales; family Streptomycetaceae; genus Actinacidiphila; species Actinacidiphila sp. bgisy167. The sequence goes on from NZ_JBYIQP010000050.1 coordinate 9,288, forward strand.
GCGGTGGACGGCCCGTTCTTCGCGCTCTCCAACGACCTCGGGCAGCCCCTGTTCGGGGCCGAGTTCTACCGTCTGGTCGCGGGCGTGCCCGCGCCGGCCGGGAGCCTGGAGGACGACCTGTTCGCGGGGACCGGGGCATGAGGCGCGCGGCCTACCCCCTGCTCGCCGTCCTGGGCGTCCTGGTCGCCGTCGCGGGGTCGCTCGTCCAGGCCGCCTGGTTCCCGGGCGGGCTGCTGCTCGCGCTCGCCGGGAGCGCGGCGCTCTTCCACGGCGGCGCCAGACTCACCGGCACGCGGCTGGGCGCGGTGGTCCCGGCGGCGGTCTGGCTGATCACCGTGATGCTGCTCAGCTCCGCCCGCCCGGAGGGTGATTTCCTGTTCGCCAACGGGATCAGCCCGTACGTCTACCTGCTGGGCGGAGCGTTGGCAGGCGTGATGTCGGCCACGCTTGTGCAGCCCCGCGCCGACGGCAGTGGATCACGTGAGGCACGATAGGCGCCACGTTGCGTCCGTGAGGGAGCGAACGTCGTCCGTGTGACGCGCGACGTCCTATAAGCCCCTTTTGCAGGGGCGGTCTCCATTCAGCGGGCAGCGGCTTCGACGCGGCGCCCAGTATGGTGGTGCGCGCCGCCGGGCCGCCCGCGGAAAGGCCGTGACGGGTGGCGAAGCGAACCGGGAGAGCCTGCTTTGAGTCGTGAAACTGATCGTCCGTCCCCCGGCCCCCAGGGGCGGGGAGGAGCCGCCTACCCGTCGGGTACCCCGCCGTACGGAACCCGGCCGTTTCCGTCGCTGCATCCGCAGGAGGACCCGCGCGACGGTGCCGCGAACGGGGAGCCGGCCGAGGCTCCCGCCGCGGAGGAGGCCAAGACCGAGACCACGCTGACCACCCGGGTGCGTATCAACATCCCCGGATCCCGGCCGATCCCGCCGGTCGTCGTCCGCACGCCCGTCGAGGGCGGCGAGGAGGGCGAGCCGTCCGCCTGGTCCGCGCCGGGCGCCTCCGCGGCCGAGTCGGCGCCGCGGCCCGCGGGCCGGCCGGCCGGCGGCCCGGGCCCCGGTACGGGCAGCGGCACCGGGGCCGGTCAGGGCGCCCCGGCATCCGGCCCCGCGCCGCAGCCCGCCGGCGAGCCGGCTCCCGGGCCGAAGGCCGAGAAGTCGGCGAGTGACTGGTTCGCCCCGCGGAAGGGTGCCCCCGCGCCCGCACCCGCACCGGCTTCTGCCCCGGCCCCCGAGGCGGCCCAGGAGTTCTCCGCCCCCGAGGTCACCCAGCCGATGCGGCTCGGCGACATCCCCGCCCAGCCCGGCCCCGCGGAGCGCGGCCCGGTTCCGGGGCCGGCCGACGGCTCCGGCGCGCCCCGGCGCGGCGGCATCCCGCGCCCGAACGGCGGCGCCGCCGGTTTCGGCGGTCCCGGGGGCCCGGCGGTGCAGGGTGGTCCTGAGGGCCCCGGTGGTTTCGGCGGCCCGGCCGGTCCCGGACGCCAGGCCCCGGCGCAGCGCCCGTTCCCCGGGGGGCCCGTTGCGGGACCCGCGGGTGGCCCCGGAGCCGGCCAGCCCTTCCCGGGGCAGCAGCCACCGTCCGGCCCCACCGCGGGCCCGGTCACCGGTGACATGCGCGTGCCCCCGGCGGGCCCCGCGGCCGGCCGCTCGCCGCGTCCCACGCCGTTCCCGCCTCCCGCAGCCGACCGGCTGCCCGGGGACACGCTCGTCGGCGGCATCCCGGCGGTTCCCCCCGCGGGGCCGTCCGCCAACCGGCCCGCCCCGGCCGGCGGCGAGATGTACCGCTTCGAGCAGGACGAGCCGGCGGCGCCCGCCGGCCGCCAGAACACTGCGGAGCCCAAGCCCAAGGGCCGTTCCAAGCTCATACTGGTGGGCGTCGGCGTGCTGGGCCTGCTCGGCCTCGCCTACGGCGCCGGCCTGCTGATGGACCACGCCGACGTGCCGGCCGGCACGACCGTCTACGGCGTGGAGATCGGCGGCAAGACCAAGGACCAGGCCGTCGCGCTCCTCGACGAGCGGCTGGGCGCCCGCAAGAACGCGGCGATCACCGTCACCGTCGGCGACGCTCGCCAGTCGTTGAAGCCCACGGCCGCCGGACTCGTCCTCGACACCGACGCGACGGTCCGCAACCTGGCGCACCGCGACTACAACCCGGTCACCGTCATCGGCTCGCTGTTCGGCGGCACGCGGGCGGCCGAGCCCGTGCTGACCACGGACAACGAGAAGCTCCGCGCCCAGCTGGAGAAGCTCTCCCAGGAGCTCGGGGGCCCCGGCTCCGAGGGCATGGTCAAGTTCGTGAAGGGCAAGGCGGTCGCCGTCCCCGGCAAGCCCCACCAGGGTGTGGACGTGGGCGCCTCGATCGACGCCGTGAAGACGGCCTACGCCACGCAGGTCGCCACGGGCAAGGCCGGCGTGGTCGGCCTGAAGGTCACCACCGTCCAGCCCAAGGTGACCCAGGAGGCGCTCGACAAGGCCGTCGACGGCTTCGGCAAGACCGCCATGTCCGGGTTCGTCACGGTCCGCGCGGGTGCCGCGCAGATCCCGTTCAGCCCCCAGAAGTCGCTGTCGCAGATCCTCACGATGGTGCCGGACCAGAACGGCAACCTCACCCCGTACATCGACCGCAAGGTGCTCAAGGACCTGTACGGCGGCGCCTTCGACGGCGTGCTGGTCGAACGCGGTGACGGCAGCAAGACCGCCGTCACCCCCGAGGACGTGGCCTCCGCGATGCTGCCCGCGCTGCAGACCACCGACGCCGCCAAGAAGACGGTGACCATCGAGGGCACCTCCTGACCCCCGGTCGCCCGACCCGCGTGTGACGGGTGTGGCCCCCGGTACCCGTACCGAGGGCCACACCCGTCTCATCCGCGCTCTGGGTCCCGCGGCTCTCCCGCCGTCCGGCGCCCGAGGGCGCGAGACCAACCCGCCCCCGAGGACCGGCACCACGTCAGCACCGCCGGCCCGCGCCGATCACCGGCCACACCCGCCCCGCGCACCCCCGGCGCCTTCAGTTCAGGAGAGCGCGGGCGGCCCGCGCCTGGCGGCGCACCGCCGCCGCGGCGGAGGGCTCCGCCTCCGCGAGCACGTCCGCGTACGCCTCCATCTCCACGGCGCCCCGAGCGAAGTCCCCGGCGCGCACCAGCAGCTGCGCCCGCTCCAAGCGCAGGCGAGCAGGGTGGTGGGGCAGCAACAGCGCCAGTTCCACCGTCCACAGCTGTGTGGCGAGCTGCTCCGGACGTGCGGAGGCCCAGGCGCGGATGTTGTTGAGCACCCGCAGCACGATCTCCAGCGGGTCGGCCGGCTCCAGCACCACCGAGGACGGCGCGGCTCCCGTCGCGCCCGCCACGAGCAGGCGTACGTCCTCCTCGCCGAGCCGCCGGCCGCCGTCGAAGGGGTCGGCGGGCACGAAGGCGCCCGCGGGGTCGCCGAAGCCCACGATGAAGTGCCCGGGGAGGGCGACGCCGTGGATCGGGCCGCCCACACGCCGGACGACCTCCATCCAGACCACCGACAGCAGGATCGGCAGCCCGCGCCGCCGCCACAGCACCTGGTGCAGCAGGGACGACTCCAGCCGCTGGTAGTCGGCCGGGGAACCGCCGAACCCGCAACGGCCACCGAGCAGTTCCGCGGTGGCGCCCGCCCAGTCGACGGCAGTGGTGAGGCCGTACGGCAGGAGGCCGGCGAGGCGGTCGAGTTCCATCTGCGCCGCGTCCGTCCCGGCCTCGTCGAGGGCCGGGTCGGCCGCGGCCCCGATGAGCAGGCACAGCTCGGCGAGGTCGGGGCGCGGCTCGCGGGCAGCCTCGGCGAAGCGCTGCCTGAGGGTGTCGTCCATACGGGGGCTCACCCTTCCGCGGACAGCGGGCCGCGCTGGTAGTGATAGGCGTGATGGGGGGTGAAGCCCATGCTGTCGTAGAGGGCGCGCGCGGCCTCGTTGCCCGTCTCGACCTGCAGGTACGCGCCGGAGGCGCCCTCGTCCAGGGCCTTGCGGGCGAGCGCGGCCATCACGGCCCCGGCCAGTCCGCGCCGGCGGTGGTCCGGGGCCACCTCGACGGCGCCGAAGGAGGCGAAGCGGCCGTCGACCACACAGCGTCCGATCGCCGCGGGCCCCGTGACGGCCGGGTCGCCGTCCGCCGGCACGGCGGCGAACCACACCGAGGGCCCGCCGCCCAGCACCTTCGAAGCCACGTCGCCCGAAGCGCCCGTGCGGTGGTAGCGATCCAGCCACCCGCCGTCGGCCTCGCGAGACAGGCGGACGGCCTCGGCGCCCGGCAGGTCCGCGATCGGCGCCAGAGGGGCCGTGCAGAGCAGGGCGTGGCCCTCCGCGGTCCAGCCCATGCCCACCAGCGCCTGTGCGAGCGTCTCGTCGGAGTCCTCGCCGCCGGTGGTGACCTGCACGTACGCGGGCAGGCCGCGGTCGCCGTACCAGCGGGCGGTCCGTGCCGCGGCCTCCGCCAGCGGGACACCCGGATCCCCGAGCGGCAGCACCGAGTTGGCGCGCCGGGTGAAGCCGCCCGCCGCCCGAAGCGTCCATCCGCCCAGCCGGGCGGTCTCCCGCGCAGGCCAGCAGCGGGAGGCCGACTCCTGCAGTTCCCGGGCCGTCGCGCGCGGCGCGCGGGCGCCGCGACGCGCCGGCGCCGCGGGCACGATCTTGCCCGCCACCAGGGAGGATTCCGCGATGCGCACGGACGCCCCGTCCCGGCGGGTGACCACCAGTACCCCTTCGTCCCAGGATGTGAGAACTCCGACGGCGTCGGCGAAAACCGGCCGCCCGTCGACGATCTCCGCGATCCTCCGTACCGAAACGCGTTTGCCCACGTCAGAAGGGGTTATGCGCACCTCGAACCTGCCTCCGGCGGTGAAATCCATGCCCATGACCGCCCCTCCTGTTCGTCTGCTGCCCAAGAACGGAGATACTAGGGGCGGGCATCGACGACGCCGCGCTCCCGCGCGAGACAGCCCTACCGAGGAGGAACGACAGCGTGACCTACGTCATCGCGCAGCCTTGTGTCGACGTCAAGGACAAGGCATGCATCGAGGAGTGCCCCGTCGACTGCATCTACGAGGGCCAGCGGTCCTTGTACATCCACCCGGACGAATGCGTCGACTGCGGAGCCTGTGAGCCGGTCTGCCCGGTGGAGGCCATCTTCTACGAGGACGACACCCCGGAGGAGTGGAAGGACTACTACAAGGCGAACGTCGAGTTCTTCGACGAGCTCGGCTCGCCCGGTGGCGCCTCCAAGCTCGGGCTGATCGAGCGCGACCACCCCTTCATCGCCGCCCTGCCGCCGCAGGGCGCGTGACACGACAATCGCGGGCGGTCCCGTACGGCACACCGCCGTGCGGGACCGCCGCGTTTCAGGCAGCGGCAGGCCGCGGGCCTGCGAGGAACCGAAAGTGAGCACCACCGTGGCACAGCCTGTCTCGTCCCGACTCCCCGTCTTCCCGTGGGACCGGCTCGAACCGTACAAGGCCACGGCCGCCGCCCACCCCGGCGGCATCGTCGACCTGTCGGTCGGCACCCCCGTCGACCCGGTCCCGCACCTCGTGCAGCAGGCCCTGTCCGCGGCCGCGGACAGCCCCGGTTACCCGACCGTGTGGGGGACGCCCGAGCTGCGCGCCGCCATCACCGGCTGGGCCGGCCGCCGGCTGGGCGCCACCGGGCTGACCGACGCGCATGTGCTGCCGGTCGTCGGCTCCAAGGAGCTGGTCGCCTGGCTGCCCACCCAACTGGGCCTCGGCGCGGGCGACAAGGTGGCCTACCCGCGGCTCGCCTACCCCACCTACGAGGTCGGCGCGCGGTTGGCGGGCGCCGAGCCGGTCGTCTACGACGAGCCGACCGAGCAGGACCCGGCCGGGCTGCGCCTGCTGTGGCTCAACAGCCCCTCCAACCCCTCCGGACGCGTACTGTCCAAGGACGAGCTGACCCGTGCCGTCGCCTGGGCGCGGGAGCACGGAGTGCTGGTGTTCAGCGACGAGTGCTACCTGGAGCTGGGCTGGGACGCCGACCCGGTCTCCGTCCTGCACCCCGACGTCTGCGGCGGCTCCTACGAGGGGATCGTGGCCGTCCACTCACTGTCCAAGCGCTCCAACCTGGCCGGCTACCGCTCCGCCTTCCTGCTCGGCGACTCCGCCGTGCTGGGCGAGCTGCTGCAGATCCGCAAGCACGGCGGCATGATGACGCCCGCTCCGGTGCAGGCCGCCACCATCGCCGCGCTCGGGGACGACGCCCATGTGGCACGGCAGCGGGAGCGCTACGCACGGCGGCGGGCGATGCTGCGGGAGGCCTTCGAGGCCGCGGGCTTCCGCATCGAGCACAGCGAGGCGAGTCTGTACCTGTGGGCGACGCGCGACGAGTCCTGCTGGGACACCGTCGCGGACCTGTCCAAGCAGGGCATCCTCGTGGCGCCGGGCGACTTCTACGGCGCTGCAGGGGAGCGGTACGTACGCGTCGCCTTCACGGCCACCGACGAGCGGGTCGCGGCGGCGGTGCGCAGGCTGTCCGCCTGAGCCGCGGCGGCACGACCGCGCGAAGGGCCCGGGAGCAGCGCCCCCGGGCCCTTCGCGCCGCTGTGGGTGGTCAGCCGCCGAGGGGAAGCCCCTTCAGGGGCGCCTGGCCGGTGGAGGGGATGCCGCCGGGCAGCCCCGGGGCCTTGGCGGACTTCCCGAGCTCGTAGGCGGTGCCGCCGACGGTCTTGGCGGCCTGCGTCGCGGCGCCCTGGACGGTGGGCTGGGTGCTCTTGGCCAAGCCGCCGACGGTCTCGGTCGTCGCGGGCAGCGTCTCCTGCACGGTCCGCACCGCGCCGGACTGCTTGGCCACGCCGTTCACGGTGCCGGCGAGCTCGGGGGCCTTGTCCATGTTGGTCAGCCCACCCACCTTGCCGACCTGCGGAAGCTCGGCGGCGGACGCGGCGCCGGCACCGATGAGAGGCGCCGCGGCCGCGCCGACCAGCAGGGCGGCCCGGGCGATCCGACGCGCGAGGGGGAGAGACATGGTGCTCCTTTTACGGAGAGACGACAGTTTCGACGTGGTGTGTCCGCGGGGCGGACGCCGTGACTACCGCGTGAAGGGGCTCGAAGGTTTCGGCCGCCGAGGGTAAAGAGTTGGTAATGCGCGCTGATTTCGAAGTGGTAAAGCGGAGCAATTCGGGCGCGGTGGTAACCGCCGCGGAAACGTAACGGCCCTTGGTCGGGCGTGTTTTTCGCACCCCGGACGCAGGGATTCGCATCTGATGGGTTTGGCGTATCAATCACCCGCCTGCGGGTGATTACTCGCACTATTGCGCGACGGTGATCCTGACGTCGCCCGCGGCCGGCCGCCCGACGCCTGAAAGAGCCGTCCAGCCCCGGTCGGAGGTCCTGGCCGACCACTCGCGGTCCCCGAACGACACTTTCTCCACCTTCAGCTCGCCCGCGTGCGCCACCGCCCAGTGGGCCAGCACCCAGCCCTGCCGGAGCCCGTCGCCGCGCCCCCCGCTCCCCGCGGCGGCGGAGGCCACGGACACCGTGCGCCGGTCGGGCCGCCCGCCCGCGGCGGCGTTCTCGGCGTCCCGGGCGGCCTCGTCGCCCGCCCCGGCGGACGTCTCGGTGATCCGCGGCACCACACGAGACCCGAACTCCCGGAGCAGCCGCGCCCGCACCTTCGCCGGGTCGCCTCCGGAGGCCTCGCCCGCGGCGACAGGGGTGACCGGGGTGACGGGGGTGACGCAGTTGAGCGCACCCGGGCGCCGGCCGGTCAGCGCTGCGGCCAGCAGCGCGGCGTCCCCCTCGTGCTTGGCGTACGCCAGCGGGAAGCCGCTCTTCTGCACTTTCTGCGCGGCCTCCGTCAGGGGCAGCCGGGAATAGCCGCGGATCTTCACCAGGCCGTCGAAGAATTCGTTGGAGGCGTAGACCGGGTCCATGATCTGCGCGGCCGTTCCCCAACCCTGCGAGGGGCGCTGCTGGAACAGGCCGACCGAGTCGCGGTCCCCGTGATCGAGATTGCGCAGCGCCGACTCCTGCATGGACGTGGCCAGCGCTATCGTCAGCGCGCGCTCCGGCAGCCCCCGCGAGGTCGCGACCGCGGCGATCGTCGAGGCGTTCGCCGCCTGCTGCGGCTCCAAAGTGAGGCTGCCGGCCTCGGTGGTCACCGTGCAGCCCGGACGGCGAACGCCCCTGACACCGGTCAGGTGGTCGTACGCGACATAGCTCGCGACCCCCAGCAGGACCAGGCCTGCGGTGACCGTTCGGGCTGCCCGCGCGCGCCTGCGCGAGGGGCGTGCGGAGGGTGTCGAGGGCGACGCTGGCTTCGGCACGCGCACACCGTACCGAAGCCCGCTCCGCCGGGCCCCCGACCCGCTCCCGGTAGGGTCGGCGGCATGGAACGGCCCGTGCTCGATCTCAGTCAGGACGCCGCCGCCGTGACGGCGCAGCTCGTCGACATCCCCTCCGTCAGCCTCGCCGAGAAGCCGCTGGCGGACGCCGTGGAGAGCGCCCTGCGCGCCCTGCCGCACCTGACGGTGGACCGGGACGGGGACGCCGTCGTCGCCCGCACCCGGCTCGGCCGGGCCGAGCGGGTCGTCCTCGCCGGGCACCTGGACACCGTGCCGATCGCCGAGAACGTGCCCTCCCGCCTCGACGCCGACGGCATCCTGTGGGGTTGCGGCACCTCCGACATGAAGTCGGGGGTCGCCGTCCAGCTGCGGCTCGCCGCCACCCTTCCCGCCCCCACCCGCGACCTGACCTTCGTCTTCTACGACGCCGAGGAGATCGCGGCGGAGCACAACGGCCTCAAGCGCCTCGCGCAGAACCACCCGGAATGGCTCGCGGGCGACTTCGCCGTCCTGCTGGAGCCGACCGGCGCCAAGGTCGAGGGCGGCTGCCAGGGCACCCTGCGGGTCCGCGTGGAGACCACCGGCCGCCGCGCCCACTCCGCGCGCAGCTGGCTGGGCGACAACGCCATCCACAAGGCCGCGCCGGTGCTGGCCCGGCTCGCCGCGTACGCGCCCCGCAAGGCCGTCATCGACGGACTCACCTACCGCGAGGGCCTCAACGCCGTGATGATCGAGGGCGGTCACGCCGGGAACGTGATCCCGGACTCCTGCGCGGTGGTCGTCAACTTCCGCTTCGCCCCCGACCGCTCCGAGGCCGACGCGCTCGCCCACGTCCGCGAGGTGTTCGACGGCTTCGACGTACGGCTCACCGACAGCGCCCCCGGCGCCCTGCCGGGCCTGTCCCACCCCGCGGCGGCCGCCTTCGTCGAGGCCATCGGCACCGAGCCCGCGCCCAAGGAGGCCTGGACCGACGTGGCCCGCTTCTCCGCGCTGGGCGTCCCGGCGGTGAACTACGGCCCCGGCGACCCCGCGCTCGCCCACACCCGCGAGGAGCACGTCGCCGTCAGCGCCGTCCTGGAGGCGGAGGAGAAGCTGCGCGCCTGGCTGTCGTAACGGACAGTTCAGCGGCGCGTTCTTGATCCGCCGAGTGGACGCGGCCGTACCCTGACCGGACGGCAGCGAAAGGAGCGCGACATGAACCGTGACGCGGAGGAGGCGGCCGCCGCCGAGACAGCCGCGGCGGAGGGCCGCCCCACGGGGCGCGGCTGGCCCGAGCGCCACACCGGGCCCGTCGTCAGGCGCCGGGGCCAGGTGCAGAAGTCGACGACCGACCAGCGGCTGCTGGACACCCGCGGATCGTCGGACTGGGTCCACAGCGATCCGTGGCGCGTGATGCGCATCCAGTCCGAGTTCGTGGAGGGGTTCGGCGCGCTCGCCGAACTCGGCAAGGCGGTCAGCGTCTTCGGCTCCGCCCGGATGGCGGAGGGCACGGCCGACTATGAGACCGGCGTCCGCATCGGCCGCGCCCTGGCCGAGGCCGGCTTCGCCGTCATCACCGGCGGCGGCCCCGGCGCGATGGAGGCGGCCAACCGCGGCGCCTGCGAGGCCGGAGGGGTCTCGGTGGGCCTGGGCATCGAGCTGCCCTTCGAGCAGGGGCTCAACCCCTATGTGGACATCGGCGTGAACTTCCGCTACTTCTTCGTCCGCAAGACGATGTTCGTCAAGTACGCCTCCGGGTTCATCGTCCTGCCGGGCGGTTTCGGCACCCTCGACGAACTCTTCGAGGCCCTGACGCTGGTGCAGACCCGCAAGGTCACGCAGTTCCCCATCGTCCTGTTCGGCTCCGCCTACTGGCGCGGCCTGGTCGACTGGGTCCGCGACACCGTCGTGGACGGCGGCAAGGCGTCCCCCGTCGACCTCGAACTCCTCCACCTCACGGACGACGTCGACGAGGCGGTCGCCCTGGTGACCAAGGAGATCGGCGACTGACCCGCCGGCGGCGCTACGCCAGCCCCCGCCGGGCGACCGCCGGGGGCCGGTGCCCCGCGATCGAGGCCACCATGTCCAGCACCTGACGCGTCTCGGCGACCTCGTGCACCCGGTACACCTGTGCGCCGAGCCACGCCGAGACGGCGGTCGTCGCCAGAGTGCCGATCAGCCGCTCCTTGACCGGCCGGTCCAGGGTCTCGCCGACGAAGTCCTTGTTGGACAGCGAGACCAGCACCGGCCAGCCCGTCGCCGTCATCTCCGGCAGCCGCCGCGTCGCCTCCAGCGAGTGCCGGGTGTTCTTCCCGAAGTCGTGGCCGGGGTCGATGAGGATGGCGTCCCGCCGCACGCCGAGCGCGGCTGCCCGCTCGGCGAGGCCCACCGTCACCTTCAGGATGTCGGCCATCACGTCCTCGTAGCCCACCCGGTGCGGCCGGGTCCGCGGCAGCGCGCCGCCCGCGTGGGTGCACACCAGGCCGACGCCGTGCTTCGCGGCGACCTCGGCGAGCCGGGGGTCGACCCCTCCCCAGGCGTCGTTGAGCAGGTCCGCACCGGCCTCGCAGACCGCCTCGCCGACCTCGTGGCGCCACGTGTCGACGCTGATCACCACGTCGGGGTGGCGCCGGCGCACCTCGGCGACGAAGCCCGCCGTCCTGCGGATCTCCTCCTGGGCGGAGACCTCCTCGCCCGGGCCCGCCTTCACCCCGCCGACATCGATGATCGCGGCCCCCTCCGCGACCGCGCGCTCGACGCGGTCGAGGGCCGGAGCGTCGGTGAACGTGGCGCCCTGGTCGTAGAACGAGTCCGGCGTCCGGTTAACGATCGCCATGATCACCGGCTCGTGGTCGCCGAACTCCCGTGTGCCCAGCCGCAGCATGTTTGCGCCCGCCTCCCTCGAAATGTCGTACGCCGATCGAAGATAGTCGCCGACCGCGGCCCGCACGCACGGCGCGACATGGCACGATCGTGGCGTACACGTCGGGCCGACCCCGGGAGAGGTCTTGTTCTGGTTCATGCTCATCGCGCTGGTCGCGGTGGTCGCCGCCGTCGCTCTCGCGGTGCTCGGCGACGGCGGGGTGCTCCGTGACGTGGAGCCGGACCGGGTGGACGACCGGCTGCCCCCGGAGCGGCCGGTGGGCCGCGCGGACGTCGAGCGGCTCCGCCTGCCGGTGACCGTGCGCGGTTACCGGATGGTGGACGTGGACGACGTGCTGGACCGCCTCGGCGCGGAACTGGCCCAGCGCGACGCCCACATCGCCGACCTGGAGGCCGCGCTGGCCGGCGCCCACGCGACCCGGCTGGGCGGCGGCCCGTCGGCCGAGGACGCCCCCGAGGTCCCGCGGGACCCCGAGGGCCCGGCCGCTCCCGGGAGCGGGCTGTGAGCGAAGGCGGCGTGGTGACCGGGCCGGACGGCCTGGCGCGCTGCCCGTGGGGGCTGTCCACCCACGACTACGTCGCGTACCACGACACCGAGTGGGGCCGGCCGGTGCACGGCGAGGCGGCGCTCTTCGAGCGGCTGTGCCTGGAGGCGTTCCAGTCGGGCCTGTCGTGGATCACGATCCTGCGGCGCCGCGAGGCTTTCCGCGCGGCCTTCGCGGGCTTCTCTCCGGAGGCGGTCGCCGCCTTCACCGACCAGGACCGCGAGCGGCTGCTGGCCGACACCGGCATCATCCGCAACAGCGCCAAGATCGACGCCGCCATCGCCAACGCGCACGCCACCCTGGCGCTGCGCGAGTCCCACGAGGGCGGCCTGGACACCCTGGTCTGGTCGTACGCACCGGACCCCGCCGGACGTCCGGCACCCCGCACGGTCGCGGACGTACCGGCCGTCACGGCGGAGTCCACCGCGCTGGCCAAGGAGCTCAAGAAGCGCGGCTTCCGCTTCGTCGGCCCCACCACCGCCTATGCGCTGATGCAGGCCTGCGGCCTGGTGGACGACCACCTGGCCGACTGCTGCGCCCGCCGCTGAGCGGCGCGGCTCAGCGGCCGAGGAAGCGGGGCTTCTCCTTCTTCAGGAAGGCGTCGACCGCGATCCGGTGGTCCTCGGAGGCGCCGGCGGCCGTCTGCAGCTCGTCCTCCTTGGCCAGGGTGTCGACGAGCGAGTGCGCCTCACCGTAGGCCAAGGAGGCCTTGACCGCCGCGTAGGCGACCGTCGGGCCCTCGGCGAGCCGGCGGGCGACCGAGGCGGCCTCGGCGGCCAGCTCACCGGCCGGCACCACGCGGTTGGCGATGCCCAGCTCGTGTGCCTCCTGCGCGCTGACGGTGCGCGGGAAGAGCAGCAGTTCGGCGGCGCGGCTGCGGCCGATCAGCCGGGGCAGCGTCCAGGACGTGCCGGAGTCGGCGGACAGGCCCACGCCGACGAAGGAGGTGTTGAAAGCGGCGGTGTCGGCGACCACGCGGTAGTCGCACGCGAAGGCGAAGCCCGCGCCGGCGCCCGCGGCGATCCCGTTGACCCCGGCGACGACGGGCTTGGGCATGGTGGCGATCGCGGTGACGATCGGGTTGTAGTGCTCGCGCACCGTCGACATCGCGCCCCCGCGCCCGGCCGCGGGCGTCCCCGCCGCGCCGCCGGCCTCCTCGAGCAGCGCGATGTGCTCCTTGAGGTCCTGGCCGACGCAGAAGGCCTGCCCGTTCGCGGTCAGCAGCACGGCCCGCACCGCGGAATCGGCGCCCGCCGTCCGCAGGGCGTCCCGCAGGGCGGCCTTGGTGTCGACGTCCAGAGCGTTCCTCGCCTCAGGGCGGTTGAGGGTGATGGTGGCGAGGCCGTCGCTCACCTCGTACAGCACGGTGTCGGCCATGTGGTCCCCTTCGTCGCGGCTCACGTTCGGGGCCAGCATGCCGGAGATCCCCGGCGCCGACATGAGACCCGTCAATCCCGCCGCGCAGTGCGATCACCGAAATGGACGGTTTTGCGGAACGGGGTTCTCGAACGGATGGGAACCGATGTTGGTCATCAGGTCACCCGATGCGGGATAATGGCCGAGAACCAATGTGTTCGAGTCCGGTGGCGCCTGGGCCGCCGGTTGCGAAGAGCTGGTTTCAGGAAGGGGAACGAGCATGGCGGCCATGAAGCCGCGGACGGGTGATGGCCCGCTCGAGGTGACCAAGGAGGGGCGGAGCATCATCATGCGCGTTCCGCTCGAGGGCGGCGGACGGCTTGTCGTCGAGCTGACTCCGGACGAGGCGGATGCACTCGGCGAAGCCTTGAAGAAGGCCATCGCCTGACAACCGGTCAATCAAGCCTTGGGGCCCCTGGCGTCTCGCCGGGGGCCCGCCTGTTTCCTCGTGCGGGAGCCGGTCCGGAAACAGGCGCATTCCGGGCGGGGGGATTCTCAGTCGCGCCGTACCGCGCAGAGCAGTCCGTCGTCGGTCGGCAGCAGGACGGGGGCGAGGGCCGCGTTGTCCCGTACCGTGCGCATCAGTTCGCGCAGCCGCATCACCTCCGGCTCCGAGTGGGCGGCGTCCATGGAACGGCCCTGCGCGAAGGCCCCCTCGAAGCAGACCAGTCCGCCGGGCCGCAGCAGGCGCAGCGATTCGCCGAGGTAGTCCGGGTACTCCTGCCGGTCCCCGTCGCAGAACACCAGGTCGTAGCCGCCGTCGGCGAGGCGGGGGAGGACGTCCAGCGCCCGGCCGGGAATGAAGCGGGCGCGGTTCCCCGCGAACCCCGCCTCCCGGTAGGCGGTGCGGGCGAGCTGCTGGCGGTCGGGTTCGGTGTCGACGGTGGTCAGCACGCCGTCGGGACGCATGCCGTGCAGCAGGTGGATCCCGGAGACCCCGGTCCCGGTGCCGATCTCCACGACCGCCTTGGCGTCGGTGGCGGCGGCCAGCAGCCGCAGCGCCGCGCCGGTGCCGGGGGAGACAGGGCGCACGCCTGCCTCACGCGCCCGCTCGCGGGCGCGTATCAGCGCGTCGTCCTCGGCGACGAAAGCGTCCGCGAACGCCCAGCTCGCCTGCCGGTTGCCGGTAATTGCCCTCTCCTGTCCGCCTGACGGTTGCAGCCCGCCCGGCGACTGTATCCGTTGCGGTCGGGAACCCGCAGATGGGACCGCTCGTTGGTGTGGGGGACGGGCCTGAACGACAGGGGCCGGGTGCGGTGAGCCCGGCATTTATCCGGAGCTAACGGGCGAGGTGGCTATGGTAGGGGCTCTACTGGACACCACCAGAGCCGACAGGGGAGGTGCGGCTGCTGCGGGTCACCGCGGAGTGCTCTCGCGCTTCCGCAGGTCGGCCGGCGAGCCGAAATCCGTGACCGATACTGCTGACGACCGTCCGCGCAACGACGAGTCCGCGACTGTGGCCGCGAACGCGACCTTCGCCACCGACGGGGACAACCAGGCGTGGACCCCCCCTTCCTGGGAGGAGATCGTCAGCACGCACAGTGCCCGGGTCTACCGCCTCGCGTACCGCCTCACCGGAAACCAGCACGACGCCGAGGACCTCACCCAGGAGGTCTTCGTCCGGGTCTTCCGTTCGCTGTCGACGTACACCCCCGGCACCTTCGAGGGCTGGTTGCACCGCATCACCACCAACCTCTTCCTCGACATGGTCCGCCGTCGTCAGCGGATCCGCTTCGACGCCCTCGGTGACGACGCCGCCGAGCGGCTGCCGAGCCGCGAGCCCTCCCCTGCGCAGCACTTCGCCGACACCCATTTCGACGCGGACATCCAGCAGGCGCTCGACACCCTCGCCCCGGAGTTCCGCGCGGCCGTGGTGCTCTGCGACATCGAGGGCCTGTCCTACGAGGAGATCGCCGCCACGCTCGGGGTCAAGCTGGGCACCGTGCGCAGCCGCATCCACCGCGGCCGCTCCCACCTGCGCAAGGCGCTGGAGCACCGGGCGCCGGCCACCCGTCCCGGTCCCGCGCCCGTCCTGGCCGCCGCCCGGCCGGCCCTGGAGGGCGGGAGCACGTGAGCAGCGGTGTCAGCCGGCACCTCGCCTGTGCCGACCAGCACTTGGGTGACCATCTCGCCGCCTTCGTCGACGGCGAGCTGCACGACGACGCCCGCGACCGGGTGCTCGCGCACCTGGCGACCTGCCCCGACTGCAAGACCGCGGCCGACGAGCAGCGCCGGATGAAGGACGTGGTGGCCGCCACCGCGCCGCCCGCCCTCTCGGCGGCCCTGCTCGCCCGACTCCAGGAGTTGCCCGGGAACGACGGCGACGGCGGAAGAGGGCCCTTCGGGGACGGCGGGCTGATCGAGACGGCCAGCCTCGGCGGTGAGCGCCTGGGCGGCGGCCTCTTCGGCAAGGCGCGCGAGGAGTTCTCCCTGCCGCTGCCCCCCTCCGGCTCCGGCGGCTTCCCGATCCACGAGAGCGGCCGCTCCGGCGGAGCGGTCACGCCTGTCGGCCCCGCCGCTCCGGCGTCCCCCGCCGCGGTCCGCGGCCGGCGCCGTTTCGCCTTCGCCGCGGCCGGCGCGGTCTCCATGGCGGCCATCGCGCTCGGCGGCGCCCTGCCGCTGGACGCGGCCGTGGAAGGTGCGGGCGGCACCCCGCTCTCCCGCAGCGGCGCGGGTGCGGGTGCCCCCGCGACACCGTTCGCGGGCGGGAGCGCGCGTGCGGCCGCCGACGTGTGGAACATGACCACCAGCGACGTGGTGCCCCCCGTGGCCGAGGGCATGCACCCGTACGGCTCCGGGGCGGCGGACGGCCCCGTGCCCGCGGGCACCGTCACCAGGCCCCTGGGCCTGGCCGGCGCCGAGCGGCCGGGCCGTGGCTCGACCGCCTCCGTCGTCCCCGGGGTCACCCCGGGGCCCGCCGTCGCGCCCTCGGCCACCGGCCCCGTCGCCGCCTCGGTCGGCGCGCCGAGCGGTGCCGCGCCCTCCCCCGCGGCGCCCGTCACGCGCGACGCGGTCGCCCCCCTGCTCGGCCACTTCACCATGACCCGCTGAGCGGTCGGCTGCGGGCAGGGCCGACTCCTGGTTCAATCCAGGGAGGACTGGTCGTCGTAGGGGAGCACCGTGGACGAGGGGAAGGCCGCAGGGCCGAAGTGGTGGAGCCGGCCGGAGACGGTCGCGCCGGCTCCCCCTGAGCCGCTTGACCGGCCGGCCCCGGACGCGCCCGAGGCGCCCGAGGCGCCCGCCGTGGCGGAGGCGCCGGACGCGCCGGACGCCACCGACGCCGCCTCCGCGGAGGCGGCTCCCGGGCACGCCCGGGACCCTCACGACACCCCGCCGTACGGCAAGCCCGGGCCATGGGCCCCCGCGCCGCCCGTGCAGCACCCCGCCGGTGCGGCCCCCCCGCCGTACCACCCCGCCGCCGCGCCGCCCGCCGGCCCGCCCGCGTCCCCGCCGCCGCTGTCCGTGGGCCAGTGGCACCGCCACGACCCCTGGGCGGCTCCCGGCAGCCCCGCAGGACCCCAGCCGCCCGCGCGGCCCACGGGCAGCCGCCGCGCCCCGCTGGCCGCGGCCCTGGTCGCCGTGACCCTGATCGCCGGAGGCATCGGCGGGGCGCTGGGCGCCTATGTGCACGACAGCGGCGGCGCACCGGACGTGACCCTGCCGCAGGCCACCGCGCAGGCCGGCACCCGGCCTCCGGACAGCATCGCGGGCATCGCCGCCCAGGTCCTTCCCGGCGTCGTCTACATCCACGTCAAGGGCGACGGCGGGGAGGGCACCGGCACCGGCTTCGTCCTGGACGGCCAGGGGCACATCCTCACCAACAACCATGTGGTGGAGAGCGTCGCCAAGGGCGGCACGATCTCGGTGACCTTCAACGGCGGCCAGGTCGAACCCGCCACCATCGTGGGCCGTGACACCGGCTACGACCTGGCCGTCATCAAGGTGGGCGGCGTCAAGGGACTGCACCCGCTGACCCTCGGCGACTCCGATGCCGCCCAGGTCGGGGACCCGGTCGTCGCCATCGGCGCGCCCTACGGCCTCGAGGGGACCGTGACCTCCGGCATCATCAGCGCCACCCAGCGCCCGATCACCGCGGGCGGGGAGACCGACGGCGGCGACGTCAGCTATGTCGACGCCATCCAGACCGACGCCCCGATCAACCCCGGCAACTCCGGTGGGCCGCTGGTCGACGCCAAGGGCCTGGTCATCGGCATCAACAGCGCCATCCGCTCGGCGGACAGCGGCACCGACCCCTTCGGCAACGGCAGCCAGGGCGGGAGCATCGGCCTGGGCTTCGCCATCCCGGTCAACCAGGCCAAGCGGGTCGCCGAGCAGCTGATCAACGACGGCAAGGCCACGCACCCGGTGATCGGCGTGAGCATCAACCTGGCGTACTCCGGTGACGGCGCCCAGGTCAGCCCGGAGGGCCAGGGCGAGGGCGATTCGGTGACCCCGAACGGCCCCGGCGCCAAGGCGGGCATCGAGCCGGGCGACGTGATCACCGCCGTCGACGGCAAGCGGGTGCACAGCGGCGAGGAGCTGATCGTGCGGATCCGCGCGCACCGGCCCGGCGACACGCTGCGGCTGACCGTGAAGCGGGACGGCAAGGAGCGCGCCGTGAAGCTGACGCTGGGCTCTGCCAGCGGAGACTAGGCGGCCCCGCCTGTCCGCGCGGCCTCTCAGCACGGGATGTTCGGGATTTACCGGGGCGCGGCCTACTGTTGACCCTGCCCACTCCCGTGTGGACGGTAGGGGCAGGTACGGTGAGACCCGCGGATTCCGTCCGCCGGCCGAGGACCACGAGGAGCTGCACGGTGTTTTCAGACATAGGCGCGCTGGAGGTCGTCGCGCTCGTGATCCTGGCCGTTCTCGTGTTCGGGCCGGACAAGCTGCCCAAGGTCATCAGGGACGTGATGCAGTTCGTCCGCAAGGTGCGGGAATTCTCGGACAGCGCGAAGGCCGACATCCGCAACGAGCTGGGTCCGGAGTTCAAGGACTTCGAGTTCGAGGACCTGAACCCGAAGAACTTCGTCCGCAAGCAGCTGCTGGACAACGACGAGCTGGGCCTGAAGGAGATCCGCAACGGATTCGACTTCAAGGAGGAGCTGTCGGCGGTCACCGACGCCGTGCACGGCCGCGAGAGCGGCGGTTCGGGCGCCTCGGGCTCCGCGAGCACCTCGGGCTCCTCCGGCACCCCGGACCTGCTGCGCAAGCGCGACGGCCTGACGCCCGGCGAGGCCCCGCCCTTCGACTCCGACGCCACCTGACACGGGGGCCTGCCTCGTTCACGCGGTGTGAGTGGCTATTCTCCCTCTGGTCTGACCTTATGGAGGAGGCGCCGCGCGTATGGAGACCACAGCTGACCCAGCGGATCGTACGTCCGACGGCCACCTGAAGGCCGACTTCCCCTGGTACGGGCTGGACGAGGCCTTCACCGGCGAGCGCTGGCTCGCCCCCGTCGGGCTGAACGCCGACGGCACGGTCGAGCACGGCTCCACCGGCCACGGCGACGAGCCGTCCGTGAAGGTCGAGCCCACCCCCGGCAACCGCCGCTTCGTGGTGGTCGTCACGGTGCCCGAGCGCCCGCTCCGGCAGACCTCGGACGGCACCGGCGTGCTGGAGGCCACCTCCGTCGCCACGGCGGCCTGGCTCGCGGGCTCCGGGCTGCTGAGCTGCACCTGGCCCACCCGGATGGAGCGGCACCTGCGGCAGGACTGGCTCGAGCAGCAGACCGCCATCGCCTGGGACCTCGCGGACCACCTCGACGGCTCCGCCTGGTCGGCGCTGACCCTGCCGGTGGACGGCGTCCCCACGCCCTTCCACTACCGCGAGTCGGAGTACGGCTGGGTGCTGGCCGGGTCGGCACGCGGGGTGCACCTGGGCGCCTTCGGGCAGGGGATGAGCGCCTACGGGCTCGGCCTCGCCCAGGTGGAGGACATCGGCGCGTACCGGGCGTGAGACGGCAGGGGCGCCTCCCGGCAGGGAGGCGCCCCTGAGGGTGTCTTCGGCGGTCACCCCCGGCCCGGTGGGCCCGGCGTGCCGATCAGAACTTGTTGCGCGGGGTGATGCCCAGCGACAGGCCCGCGAGACCGCGCTGGCGCCCGCCGAGCTTGCCCGCGATGGCCCGCAGCGCCGAGCCGGCCGGGGACTCCGGGTCGGTCAGCACGACCGGGCGGCCGTCGTCGCCGCCCTCGCGCAGGCGCACGTCGATGGGGATCTGGCCGAGCACGGGAACGGTGGCGCCGGTGGTGCGGGTCAGCCCCTCGGCGACGCGCTCGCCGCCGCCGGTCCCGAAGACGTCGACCATCTCGCCGCAGTGCGGGCAGGGCAGCCCGGACATGTTCTCGATGACGCCGACGATCTTCTGGTGGGTCTGCACCGCGATGGTGCCCGCGCGCTCGGCGACCTCGGCCGCCGCCTGCTGGGGCGTGGTGACCACGAGGATCTCGGCGTTCGGGACCAGCTGCGCGACGGAGATCGCGATGTCGCCCGTGCCGGGCGGCAGGTCGAGCAGCAGGACGTCCAGGTCGCCCCAGTACACGTCGGCGAGGAACTGCTGCAGCGCCCGGTGGAGCATCGGGCCGCGCCACACCACCGGGGCGTTGCCCGGGGTGAACATGCCGATGGAGATGACCTTCACGCCGTTGGCCGAGGGCGGCATGATCATGTTCTCGACCTGGGTCGGACGGCCGTCCGCGCCCAGCATCCGCGGCACGCTGTGGCCGTAGATGTCGGCGTCGACCACACCGACCTTCAGGCCGTCGGCGGCCATCGCGGCCGCCAGATTCACCGTCACCGAGGACTTGCCGACGCCGCCCTTGCCGGACGCGACCGCGTACACCCGGGTCAGCGAACCGGGCTTGGCGAACGGGATCTCCCGCTCCGCCTGGCCGCCGCGCAGCGAGGTGGCCAGCTCGCGGCGCTGCTCGTCGCTCATCACGTCCAGCTCGACCGCCACCCCGGTGACGCCGGGGACCTTCGCGACGGCGGCCGTGACCGAGCGGGTGATGGTGTCCCGCAGCGGACAGCCCGAAACCGTCAGGTACACGCCGACCCGCACCGCGCCGTCGTCCGCGATGTCGACCGACTTGACCATGCCCAGATCGGTGATCGGCTTGTGGATCTCGGGGTCGTTCACCGTCGCGAGCGCGGCGCGCACCGCGTCGGGCGAGGGGGCGGAGCCTGGGGGAGGATCGGTAGCCATGCGTCGATGGTACGTCCCGTACCGTGCCCGGGAGGACCCCCGTGCACGGGTCCGTGCGGCCGCGACCGCACGCTGGGCGATCACTCCGCGTCGGCCCGCTGCCGCGGTCCGATGTCCCGGCGCAGGTCCTGCAGCTCGGAGCGGATCCAGTCGCGCGTGGCGACCTCGCCCAGGCCCAGCCGCAGCGCGGCCACCTCGCGGGTCAGGTACTCGGTGTCGGCGATGCTGCGCTCGTTCGCCTTGCGGTCCTGCTCCAGGTTGACCCGGTCGCGGTCGGCCTGCCGGTTCTGCGCCAGCAGGATCAGCGGCGCGGCGTACGAGGCCTGCAGCGACAGCATCAGGGTGAGGAAGATGAAGGGATACGGGTCCCAGCGCAGGTGGCGCGGGGCCAGCGCGTTCCACGCCACCCACACCACGATCACCACCGTCATCCAGACGATGAAGCGGCCGGTCCCCAGGAAACGGGCGATCTTCTCCGACAGCCGCCCGAACGCCTCCGGGTCGTAGGCGGGCAGCGGGCTGATCCGCCGTACCTGCGGCTGGTCGAGGCGGACGCGGGGGCGCTCGTCGCTCACCGCGGCACCTCGTGCAGCTCCGTCTCCCGCCAGTCCTCCGGCAGGAGGTGGTCGAGGACGTCGTCGACGGTGACGGCGCCCAGCAGCGAGCCGCCGTCGTCCACGACCGGCACGGACACCATGTTGTACGCCGCGAGGAAGCTGGTGACCGCGGACAGCGGGGTGTCCGGCGGCAGCGGCTGCAGGTCGCTGTCGATGAGCGCGCTGACCAGGGTGAACGGGGGGTCGCGCAGCAGTCGCTGGAAGTGCACCGTGCCCAGGTACGTGCCGGTCGGGGTCTCGTCCGGCGGCCGGCACACGTACACCTGGGCGGCGAGTGCGGGCGACAGGTCGGGGTTGCGGACCCGCGCCAGGGCGTCGGCGACGGTGGCGTCGGGGCGCAGCACGATCGGCTCGGTGGTCATCAGGCCGCCGGCGGTGCGCTCCTCGTACGACATCAGCCGCCGCATGTCGGCCGCCTCGTGCGGCTCCATCAGACCGAGCAGCCTTTCCTGCTCCTCCTCCGGCAGCTCGGCCAGCAGGTCGGCGGCGTCGTCCGGGTCCATCGCCTCCAGCACGTCGGCGGCGCGCTCCTGCTTCAGCTTGCCGAGGATCTCCACCTGGTCGTCGTCCGGCAGCTCCTCCAGGACGTCGGCGAGCCGGTCGTCGTCGAGGGCGGCGGCGACCTCGGCGCGGCGCTTGGGCGACAGGTGGTGCAGGACGTTCGCCAGGTCGGCCGCGCGCAGCTGCTCGAAGGTGGCGAGCAGCGCCTCCGCGCCCTGCGCGTGCTCGTCCAGCGAGAAGCCCGTGACCGCCGACCACGGCACCGTCAGCGTCTCCCCTCCGGCCCGCCGCCCGCCCCCACCCCGCCACGGAAGCACGCGCCCGGTGATCTCGCGCCGCAGCGGGCCGCCCTTGCCCCGGCGGACGAAGACCTTGTCGATCGTCCATTCGCGGCGTGCGGCCGCCCGCACCATCGACACGTCCAGCACGGTCACCTCCTCGCCGGTCTCGACGAGGGTCACCCGGCGGTCGAGCAGCTCTCCCAGGACCAGGGTCTCGCTCGGGCGCTGTTCGAAGCGCCGCATGTTGACGACGCCCGTGGTGATCACCTGGCCGGACTCCACGCCCGTCACCCGGGTGATCGGCAGAAAGATCCGGCGGCGGCTGACGACCTCCACCACCAGTCCCAGCACACGCGGCGCCCGGCCCCCGACCCGCAGCATCACGACGACGTCCCGGACCCGGCCGACCTGGTCGCCGTTGGGGTCGAAGACCCGCACCCCGGAAAGGTGCGAGACGAACACCCGGGAGGTTCCCGCTGGCATGCCGCCAGGCTAACGCCGCGCCGGTCGGCGGGGCGCGCGATGCTGCTCTCCACGGGGGCTTCGCACGGCGTTCACCACGGTTCACCCGGCCAGCGGTACGCTGCGGTAGCTTCGGCTCCGGTTCGCCGCTGCCCCGGTGTGACGGGCGCGTACACCCGCAGGAGGAAGAGAACACGTGATCCCCGGCCGCACGTCGTCCGTCCTGGTGAGTCTTCTGGGCGCGGTCCTCCTGGTCGTGGGAGCGACGGGGTGCTCGGGTGATCCGGACGCGGGGACCAACGGCGTCGGCAGACTGCCGGCCAAGAGCATCGAGAAGCGCGCCCGGGCCGCCGCCGCGGCGGCCGCCACGGTACGGCTGAGCGGCACCGTCGTCAGCCGCGGCCGCGTCTACACGCTCGACATGCGGTTGCGCGGCAACGGCGGCCTCGGCGAGGTCACCTCCGAGGGCAGCACTTTCGAGCTGCTGCGCGTGGGCGACGACCTCTACCTCAAGGCGGGCGCCGGCTTCTACGGCGACCAGGTCGGCGCCAAGCTCAAGAACAAGTACGTCAAGGTGCCCGCGGCGGACCCCGCGTACGACCAGTTCAGCGGCTTCACCGACAAGAAGGTGCTGCTGGACGGCCTCTTCGTGCTGCACGGCGCGCTCGCCGTGGGGGACCACCGCACGGTCGACGGCGTCCGCACCATCGCCGTCACCGCGGACGGCGGCGAGGGAGGCACGCTCGACGTGTCCCTGGAGGGCAAGCCGTATCCGCTGCGCTACGAACGCGCGGGCGGCGCCGGGACGCTGACCATGGACGACTGGGGCAAGGACTTCACGCTGCGCGCGCCGGACGAGGACGATGTCGTCGACTACGGCAAGGCCGTGATGCGGTAGGGCCGGGACCGGGCGGCGGGTGGTCGCCTTCGTCGGCGCCGGGGTCGCGCCGGGGGGTGCACGCGGGCGTCGCGCTCGGCTGCGGCGGGGGGTTCGGGCGGGGGGAGGCGGGCTCAGGCCGCGTGCCCCGCACCGCGGTCACACGTTGTTCTTCTTGCGGCGTCGCAGCACGAGTTTCGGGAGGCCTGCCGGGATCGGGCGGCGGGTGATCGCGTTCGTCGGCGCCGGGGCTGCCGCGCCGCTGGCGTCCGGCATCGCGCCCGGACGCTCCAGGGGGGCGCCGGCGGGCTCCAGGCGCAGCACACGGCACTCGCGGGCCCAGCGCCCCGTCATCGTCTCCGCGTCGGGCGCGTTGAGCCGCTTGCCCTTGAGCTCCTCCACCGCGGCCGTCCACGCCGCACCGTCCGGGCGCAGCTCGGTGACCCGGACCGGGAAGACGACCAGCCGGCCGCCCTTGTCCTTGCTGCGGACGGTGACGGTGGCGGTGCCGCCGTCGGTCAGGCCGGGGCCTGGAAGCGGCTGTTCGCCGGGACCGCCGCCGACGACCACCACGGCGCCGTCGACCCAGGCGTGCCACAGGGCCTGACCGTCGGCCCACAGCAGACCGGACTTCTTCGCGGCCTCATCGATCAGGGCCTGGTCCAGCTGCGGCTGCGTCACGGTGTCGGTCATGCGTCCCACCCTATGGCGTGGCCCGCGCCGGGCGCCGCAGTGGTGCTGCACACATGGTGAGACGACAGGAGCTCAGGCCCCGTACGGGCCTTACGCTAAGGACGTCACCGCCCGCCCTGCCCCCCCCGCCCCCGAGGAGTGCCCCGCGTGTCCGCCGCGCCGTCCGCCGAAACCACGCCCGCCGCATCGACGGCGGACGCCGAGCCGGGCGCGGCCCTCCACGCGAAGGTGCCGCTGGACTTCGCGCTCCTGGCCGTCGCCATCGCCGGGGTCTCCCTGTCCGCGCCGCTGGTCGCCGCGACCGCCGCGCCGGCGCTGGCCATCGCCTTCTGGCGGAACGCGATGGCCATCGGGGTGCTGAGCCCCTTCGTGTGGCTGCGGCACCGGCGGGAGCTGCTGGGGATGGGCCGACGGCCCTTCAAGCTCTCGCTCGCCTCCGGCCTGGTGCTGGCGCTGCACTTCGGCCTCTGGCTGCCGAGCCTCACCATGACGTCGGTGGCGTCCGCCACGGCGCTGGGCACCACCACGCCCGTGTGGACCACCCTGTTCCTGTGGATCCGCGGTCACCGCCCGCCCCGGATGGTGTGGCTGGGCTCGGCGCTCGCGGTGGCCGGAGTGGTGCTGCTGACCGGCGTCGACCTGTCGCTGTCGCCGCGCGCCCTGGCCGGGGACGCGCTGGCGCTGGGCGGCGGCATCGCGGCGGCCGGCTATGTGCTGCTCGGCGCGGAGGTGCGACGGACCGTCAGCACGACCGCGTACACCTATGTCTGCTACTCCACCACGGCCGTGGCCCTGCTGGCCGTCTGCCTGGCCTCGGGCTCGGCGCTCGGCGGTTACGACGGCGGTGCCTGGGCCAAGCTCGTCGCGCTGACCGTCGCCGCGCAACTGCTCGGCCACAGCCTGCTCAACCGTGTGGTGCGCGGGCTCGGGGCGTCGACGACGTCCACGGCGATCCTGCTGGAGACGCCGGGCGCCGCCCTGGTGGCGGCGATCTGGCTGGGCCAGACCCCGCCCGTGGCGGCCTACCCGGCGCTCGCGGTGATCCTCGCCGGGCTCGCCCTGGTGATCCTGGCGGACCGCCGGAAGGCCGCTTAGAGGTCGCGCGGAGAGGCGGGGCCGCGACGCCGGCCCGCCCATCCGTGTGGCCTCCTGGTAGGGGCCGGGCCCCTACAGCCAGCCGTTGCGGCGCAGGATGCGGTGGATGGTGAGGCAGATCCCGCCGATGGCTACCAGCACCATCGGATATCCGTAGCGCCAGTGGACTTCCGGCATGTGGTCGAAGTTCATCCCGTACACACCGCAGATCATGGTCGGGACGGCGATGATCGCCGCCCAGGAGGTGATCTTGCGCATGTCCTCGTTCTGCGCGACGGCGGCCTGGGCGAGATTGGCCTGCAGGATCGAGTTGAGCAGGTCGTCGAAGCCGACCACCATCTCGTGGACGCGCGCGACGTGGTCGGCGACGTCCCGGAAGTACTTCTGGATCTCCGGGTCCACCACGCGCATCGGCCGCTCGCTGAGCATCTGCATCGGGCGCAGCAGCGGGGAGACCGCCCGCTTGAACTCCAGCACCTCGCGCTTGAGCTGGTAGATGCGCCCGGCGTCGGTGGCGCGCGGGGACTTGCCCTGGGCGGAGAAGACGTCGATCTCCACCTCGTCGATGTCGTCCTGGACGGCCTCGCTGACGGCCAGGTAGTCGTCCACGACCTGGTCGGCGATGGCGTGCAGCACGGCCGAGGGGCCCTTGGCGAGCAGTTCGGGGTCGTCCTCGAGGCGGTGCCGCAGGGCGCGCAGCGAGCCGTGGCCGCCGTGCCGGACGGTGATGACGAAGTGCCGGCCGGTGAAGACCATCACCTCGCCGCTCTCCACCACCTCGCTGGTGGCGGTGAGTTCGGCGTGCTCGACGTAGCGGATGGTCTTGAAGACCATGAAGATCGTGTCGTCGTAGCGCTCGAGCTTGGGCCGCTGGTGCGCGTGGACGGCGTCCTCCACCGCCAGCGGGTGCAGGCCGAACACCTCGGCGATCTCCGCGAACTCCCGCTCCGACGGCTCGTGCAGGCCGATCCAGACGAAGCCGCCTCCGCCGCGCACCTTCTCCAGCGCCTCGCGCGGCGAGAGGTGGTCGCCGTTGCGGCGGCCCTCCTGGTAGACGGCGCAGTCCACGACCGAGCTGGGCCTGTCGGTGACGGTGCGGGAGCGGTCCGGGCCGTAGTCGTATGACGTGCTGCTCTTGCGCAGGGCGGGGCGGACGACTGCGCGCAGGTCGCGGATCATCGACATGGCAAGCTCCTTCACGGACTGGCCGAGCTGAAATGCGGATCAGGGAGGGGTGATCACCGTTGATCACTGCGCAGTTCAGGGAGCTCTTCCGGAAGCGGCGGGGCGGGACCCGTGCGGGTCTCGGGAGCGGGCACGCGGCACCGTCACGCGATGTGTGCGCGCGTCCGCGGAAAATCCCGGGAATCTCCGGCGGTTCCGTGGTTCTCTGGTTTCACGCCCGGGTGACCGGGTACGGAACGCGGGGGATCAGGAGGGTTGCCGGGCGGAAGAGCTGCCGGTACTGCACGGTCGACTGGGATCCATCGCAGCCCCACCTCCTCCGGCCGATCCCCGCTTGGGGAAGACGAGCACGCCTCGAGCGGCGTAGCCGACGCCTCACCATAGCAGGCGGCCTTGGCGCGGAACCGCGCCTTTACCCCTTCCATACGGGCCCTATGCTCGCCCCATGGTGGATGTACTGGGGCTTGTGGAGGCGCGCCTGCGCACGGCCTTCGGCGAGCCGGACGCCCGCGCCGCGGTGACCTTCGTAGGCGCCGAACGGATCGAGGTGCTGCGCTTCCGCGACGGCGAGCTCCTGCGGTATGTGACGCTCGGCATGGCGCGCGCGCCGATGAACGATCCCGTCGCCGTCGTCGCGGACCCCGTGCGCGGTCCGCGCGCGGAACTCGTGCTCACCCTGCGCGCCGGGCGCGGCGCCGACACCGACAAGGTCCTGCGGCCGCTCGCGGTGCTGGCGGCCGGCCCTCAGGTCGAGGGGGTCGTCGTGGCGCCGGGGAATTCGCTGGACGTGGGCGAACCGCTGTGGCCCGGGGCTCCGTTCTCGGCCGTCCTGGTCGCCGAGCCCGGCGGTCTCGTGCCGGATGTGGAACTCGGCGCGCCGATGGACCCCGTGCGCTTCTTCCCGCTGCTGCCGATGACGGCGAACGAGGCCGCCTGGAAGCGGGTGCGGGGCGCGGGGGCGCTGCAGGAGCGGTGGCTGCGGGAGGGGACCGACCTGCGCGACCCGCACCGCGCCGCGGTCGCGCTGACGGACTGAGCCCCGGCCGCTGCTGACGTGATGTCAGTCCGGGCCCGCGCGACCCGAGCGGGAGTGCCGCCGGCGGGAGGCGTGGCCGGCGGGAAAGGTGTGGCGCCGGGCCGCGCCACGGGCCGAACCCGGACGGGTGATCGTCCTTGACGCGGGCACGCCGCCGGAGGACCGTGGGGCGGTATGAGGGGCGAACCCAGTTGCCCGAAGTGCGGTGGCCGGGTCCGAGCGCCCGGGCTCTTCGCCGACTCCTGGCAGTGCGACGAGCACGGGGCCGTGTACCCGTTGCAGCCTGTCGTCCCGCCGAGCGTGCAGGCCCTCGGCGTGGTCGTGGGCCGTGCGCGCGTCCCGGTATGGATGCCCTGGCCCCTGCCGGTCGGCTGGCTGTTCACGGGAGTCGTCTCCGCGGGGGACGACCGCAGCGGCGGGCGGGCCACGGCACTGGCCTGCTCGGGGCCGGGGCCGCTCGGCGGGCAGGGCGAGATGGTGCTGGTGGCGGAGGAGCCCGGGGTCGGGCTCGGGGCGAGGTTCGCCGGCATCCCGGGGCCGGACCCGGGTCCGGCGATGTGCCTCGGCAAGCCGCCCGCCGCCAAGGTGATCGCGGCCGGGAGGCCGACCGGTCTGTGGCATGTGAACGGGACGCCCCCGGACCGCGCGGTCTTCGCGGGGGAGTCCTTCGGGCTCTGGCTGTGGGCGGTCGTGTGGCCGGAGGAGTCGGGCCTGCTCATGTACGACGAACTGATACTGACCGATCTGCGCGAGGCCGGCGCGGAAATCGATCTCGTACCGTGCGGGGCGCTCTCCCCTCGCCTGCTCTCCTGAGAATCAGAGGTTGGCCAGGCAGTTATCCTGGTAATCGCAACCCTTGATTCCGTCCGAGCAGCGAGCAGCGAGGACCGAGCGTCTGGAGTGACCTGAGTGCGCATCGACCTGCACGCCCACTCCACCGCCTCCGACGGCACGGACACCCCCGCGGAGCTGGTCCGGGCCGCCGCCGCGGCCGGGCTGGACGTCGTGGCCCTGACCGACCACGACACGGTCGGCGGCTACGCCGAGGCCGAGAAGGCGCTGGGTGAACTGCGTGCCGCGGGCGCCGCGGCCCCGACGCTGGTCACCGGCGCCGAGCTGTCCTGCCGCATCGACGGGGTGAGCCTGCATCTGCTCGCCTACCTCTTCGACCCGCAGGAACCGGAGCTCCACCGGGAACGGGAACTCGTCCGCGACGACCGGGTGCCCCGAGCGCGGGCCATGGTCGCCCGGCTTCGCGACCACGGTGTACCGGTGACCTGGGAGCGGGTCGCCGAGATCGCCGGCGACGGAGCCGTGGGGCGGCCGCACATCGCCCAGGCGCTGATCGAGGCGGGGCTGGTCGGCAGCATCGCCGAGGCGTTCACGCCCGTGTGGATAGGGCCGGGCGGGCGCGCCTACGTCGAGAAGCACGAGCTCGACCCCTTCGAGGCCGTCCGGCTCGTGCGCAACGCGGGCGGGGTGACGGTCTTCGCCCATCCCGCCGCCGTCAAGCGCGGCACCTGCGTGCCCGAGAGCGTCATCCGCGACCTGGCGGCCGCCGGGCTGGACGGCATCGAGGTGGACCACATGGACCACGACGAGCCGACCCGCGCCCGTCTGCGCTCCCTCGCCGCGGAACTGGGCCTGCTCACCACCGGGTCCAGCGACTACCACGGCACCCGCAAGACCGTCCGCCTCGGCGAGTACACCACGGACCCCGAGGTCTACCGGGAGCTCGTCCGGCGGGCCACCGGCGCGGCGCCGATCATGCCGTGACGCGCTTACCCGCCGCCCGCCCGCCGTCCCCGCGGCGCGCTGACGCGCGCTGACGCGCCGAGCACCGCCGGCCCCGACCTTCCTCCCACCGCACCACCGCTAGGCCCATGGATCTGTTCTCGCTCACCCTGTTCGGCTCGGTCTTCGTCACGCTGTTCGTGATCATGGACCCGCCCGGGATCACCCCGATATTCCTCGCCCTCACCTCCGGCCGCGCGGTCAAGGTCCAGCGCCGCATGGCCTGGCAGGCCGCCGCCGTCGCGCTGGGCGTCATCACCGTCTTCGGCATCTGCGGCCAGCAGATCCTCGACTACCTGCATGTCTCGGTGCCGGCCCTGATGATCGCGGGCGGTCTGCTCCTGCTGCTCATCGCCCTCGACCTGCTCACGGGCAAGGCGGACGAGCCCACCCAGACCAAGGACGTCAATGTCGCGCTGGTGCCGCTCGGCATGCCGCTGCTCGCCGGGCCGGGCGCGATCGTCACGGTGATCCTCGCGGTGCAGCGCGCGCACGGCTTCGGGGAGCAGTTGTCGGTATGGGTCGCCATCGCCGCGATGCACGTGGTGCTCTGGCTGACGATGCGTTACTCGCTGGTGATCATCCGTCTGATCAGGGACGGCGGTGTGGTGCTGGTGACCCGGCTCTCCGGCATGCTGCTCTCGGCGATCGCGGTGCAGCAGGTCGCGGGCGGGGTCTTCGGCTTCATCCGCGGCGAGGGCTGACGGTCCGTCGAGGGGCGTCCGGGCGCGACGAGGGCCCCGTTCCGTGTGAACGGGGCCCTTTCGCGTGCGGGGTGTCCGGCCGTGCGGCCGCGCCGTGCCGGCGTGGTGACGGGGCCTTGGAGGCCGCGCGGATAGGCGGGCCGGCGTCGCGGGTCGGTGGCTCTCGCCTGGCGGCGTTGTCGTCGGTCGCCGCAGCTCCGCTGCGTCTCCCTTCTCCGCCTTGCCGGGCTCGGCCCTCGACCCGCTCCTTTCTCCACCCCGCCTATCCGCGCGACCTCTTACTCGGCTGGGCGGATGTAGACGCGCTGGCCGAGCGCTGCGGCCTGCTGAACGATCTGATCGACGGAGGCGGCGTCCACGACCGTGCAGTCGACGGCACGGCCGTCCTGGTCGTTGAGGCGCATGATCTCGAAGCGCATGGTGTTCACGGCTTCTCCCTTCGTCCGGGCACTCCTCCATTGGAGTACGGGGCTGCTTCGCAGCCGTTACCTGCCGGGGTCATTCATGTATCGACAACTGTTGTACCGGCGAAAACCTTCCTTGTCCTAAGGAAATTTTCCCGCCACGCTTCTACTCGCGGGTAACCACCGGTACCGGCGGTCCTGGTTCCGGTTGTGTGTGCGGACACAAGCGCCGGACAATGTCATCTCTATGAACGACGACGCCCTTTCCGCCATCGCCGCCGGCATCGAGCGCACGAACGAGCTCCTGCAGCGGGTGCTCGCCGAGGTCGCCACGACCCCGGCGACCCACGCCGTGTTCGTCGACGCCGGGTACGTGTACGCCGCGGCCGGTCGCCTCGTCGCGGGCACCGAGGACCGGAGGGCCTTCGAACTCGACGCCGAGGGGATCATCGAGGCCTTCATCGACCGGGCCCGCACGCTCTTCGCCGACAGCCGCCTGCTGCGCGTCTACTGGTACGACGGGGCCCGCCGCCGCATCCACACCGCCGAGCAGGAACGCATCGCCGAGCTGCCCGACGTCAAGGTGCGGCTCGGCAACCTCAACGCCAGCCGCCAGCAGAAGGGCGTCGACTCCCTGATCCGCAGCGACCTGGAGTCACTGGCCCGGCACCGCGCCATCAGCGACGCCGTCCTGATCGGCGGCGACGAGGACCTGGTGTCCGCGGTCGAGGCCGCCCAGGGCTACGGCGCCCGTGTCCACCTGTGGGGCATCGAGGCCGCCGACGGCCGCAACCAGGCCGACCCGCTGCTGTGGGAGGTCGACAGCCTCCGCACCCTCGACCTGGACTTCTGCAAGCCCTACATCACCCGGCGCACCGTCCCCGTCTACGGAGACGCGGCCATCCCCACCGGTCCCATCCCCACCCGCGAGGACGTGCACTTCGTCGGGGCCCGGGTCGCCTCGCAGTGGCTGGCGACCCGCGGCCGCGACGCCCTGGCCGAGCTGCTGCCGGGGCACCCGTACCTGCCGCCGGCCTTCGACCAGGAACTGCTCGTCGAGGCCGAGGGCATGCTCAACATCTCGCTGCGCGGTCACGCCGACCTGCGGCGCGTGCTGCGCGACGGCTTCTGGGAGCACCTGCAGGCCCGCCTGTAGGCCCGCCTGTAGGCCCGCCTGCAGGCGGGCCTGCGGGCGAACCCGCACGCGTACCTGCGGGCGCGGCTAGTCCGCGGCCTCGGCGCTGTTCCAGAAGTCCTGCAGGGCCCGGGCGGTCCGCGCCGGCTGCTCGGCGTTGGGGGAGTGCTCGGCGTCCTCGACGACGACGCGGCGTGCGCCGAGGCGTTCGGCCATCGCGTCCAGCCAGGGGAGGGGCCAGGCGTAGTCGACCGCGCCGGAGAGCACGAGCTTCGGCAGCGGGACCGCCGCCAGCTCCGCCACCCGGTCCGGCTCGTCGATCAGCTGCCGGCCGGTGACGATCAGCTGCTCGGGCACCGTCGCCAGCCAGCGCCGGTGCAGGAACTCCTCGACCGCACCCGAGGCGCGCGCCGTGCCCTCGAGATCCTCGGCGTCCAGCTCGCGCATCGCGCGCCACACGCCCTCCATGTCCATCGACGACAGCGCCTCCAGCAGCAACTTGGTACGGGCCTGCTGGGCGGGTTCGATGGCGGCCGGGCCGGAGCTCATGAGGGTCAGCGACGCCCAGGGCAGGGCGCCGCCCCCGTCGTGCGCGGCCAGGACGGCGGCACGGGCGACCAGGCCCCCCATCGAGTGCCCCAGCAGGTGCACCGGCTCCCCGGCCGGGGTGGCGAGGGCCGCGGTCTGCGCGACCACGTCGGCGGCCAGTTCTCCTTGCGCGTACGGCGCCTCGTCCCGCGGGCCGGGCGACTCGTGCTGGCCCCGGCCGTCCACGGCGACCACGCGGTAGCCGGCGGCCGCGAGCGGTTCCAGCAGGGCGACGAAGTCCTCCTTGCTGCCCGTGAACCCGGGCAGCAGCAAGGCGGTGCCGCGCCGGGGCGTGCCGGCCGGGGGGAGGGCGTCCAGCACGGCGAAGGCGCCGCGCGCCGTCTGGAGGAGGTGCGCGGTGGCGTTCTCGGGCAGCGTCAGGAAGGGCGGTCGGCTCATGGGCCGAGGCTAGCGGGGCCGGACGGTCCGCACGGGACGCGGGCCCCGGTCCCGGGCGGGACCGGGCAGGACGCCGACGGCCGGGGCCCCGATCAGGGGCGCCCGGCCGTCGGCGGTGCGGATGCGGTGCGGACGCGTCGCGTCAGCCGGTGGCCTCGTCGGCCGGCTTGGCCGCCCGTGTGCGGCGGCGGCGGACCGTCCTGGCAGCGCCCTCGCCCTCGGAGGAGGCGGCCTCAGGGGCCGCGGTCTCCGCGGCGGGCGGAGTCTTGGCGCCGGTGGCGGCGCCACCGGACCGCGTACGGCGGCGGCGCGGGACGGGGACCTCCTCGGCCGCCGGGGCGGCGTCCGCGGCGGTCTCGGCGCCCGCACCCGTGGTGGTCCCGGCGGCGCCCGCACGGGTGCGGCGGCGACGGCGCGGGGCCGGGGTCTCGATGTCCGGGCCCTCGGCGGCCGGGGCCACGGTCTCGACGACCGCCTCCGCCTCGGCGGGCGCCTCGCCGATCGCCTGCCCGCCGCGGGTGCGGCGGCGCTGGCGCGGCGTACGGGTGCGGGCCGGAAGCTCCTCCGCCTCGGCCGAGGCGGCCGGGCCGGACTTGCGGCCGCCGCGGCCGCGCCCGCGGCCGCCGGTCTCGCCGAGGTCCTCGACCTCCTCCGCGTCGAGCCCGGCACGGGTGCGCTCCGCACGCGGCAGCACGCCCTTGGTGCCGTCGGGGATGCCGAGCAGCTCGTAGAGGTGGGCCGAGGTGGAGTAGGTCTCCTCCGGCTCGTTGAAGGGCAGGTCCAGCGCCTTGTTGATCAGCTGCCAGCGCGGGATGTCGTCCCAGTCGACCAGGGTGATCGCGGTGCCGGACGCCCCCGCGCGGCCGGTGCGGCCGATGCGGTGGAGGTAGGTCTTCTCGTCCTCCGGCGTCTGGTAGTTGATCACGTGCGTGACGCCCTCGACGTCGATGCCGCGGGCGGCGACGTCGGTGCAGACCAGGACGTCGACCTTGCCGTTGCGGAAGGCGCGCAGCGCCTGCTCGCGGGCACCCTGGCCGAGGTCGCCGTGCACGGCGCCGGAGGCGAAGCCGCGGCGCTCGAGCTGCTCGGCGACGTCGGCGGCGGTGCGCTTGGTGCGGCAGAAGATCATGGCCAGCCCGCGGCCCTCGGCCTGCAGGACGCGCGAGACGAGCTCGGCCTTGTCCAGCGAGTGGGCGCGGAAGACGTGCTGGGTGATGTTGGCGACGGTCGCGCCCTCGTCGTCCGGCGAGGTGGCCCGGATGTGCGTGGGCTGCGACATGTAGCGGCGGGCGAGGCCGATGACGGCGCCCGGCATGGTCGCGGAGAAGAGCATGGTCTGCCGCTTCGCCGGCAGCATCTCGATGATCTTCTCGACGTCGGGGAGGAAGCCCAGGTCCAGCATCTCGTCGGCCTCGTCGAGGACGAGCGCGCGGACGTGACGCAGGTCGAGCTTCTTCTGGCCCGCCAGGTCGAGCAGTCGGCCCGGGGTGCCGACGATCACGTCGACGCCCTTCTTCAGGGCCTCGACCTGCGGCTCGTAGGCGCGGCCGCCGTAGATCGCCAGGACGCGGACGTTGCGCACCTTGCCCGCCGTGAGCAGGTCGTTGGTGACCTGGGTGCACAGCTCGCGGGTGGGGACGATGATCAGGGCCTGCGGACCGTCGACGACGTCCTCGGGCCTGGCCCGCCCGGCCTCGACGTCTGCCGGGACGACGACCCGCTCCAGGAGCGGAAGGCCGAAGCCCAGGGTCTTGCCGGTGCCGGTCTTCGCCTGGCCGATGACGTCGTTGCCCGCGAGGGCGACGGGGAGCGTCATCTCCTGGATCGGGAAGGGAGTGGTGATGCCGACGGCCTCGAGGGCCTCGGCGGTCTCGGGGAGGATCCCCAGATCGCGGAAGGTCGTGGTGGTGGTCAGGATGCTGCCTCTTCTGTTGGGACGCGGCGTCGAGCGGTTTCCGGGGTGGGTCGGGCGCAAGGAACTGCGCTGACCGCGCGGAGTGTCGTCCGGCCGTCGATGGCCGAGGTGCGCGGGACCACTGCCCTCGTGCGCGCCGCGAAGCTGTCCCTCCCCACGGGGAAGGGCGGTCGGTAGGAGCCGATCGGGCCACCGACCGGGCATCCATTCATGCGTGACCCGCCGGGTCACCTGGCGGGTCCATATCACTGTACCCCGGAATCACGCACCTGCGGCGGATGGATTTCACGCTCTGTGGGACAGGTCGTGCCGCGGCTCCCGCACGACGGGCCGTACGAGGTGGTTGCCGCGCTGGTGGGGTTGGCTATTGTGCGCAGCATGGAGACGCCTGACACCCCCGCGAAGACCCCTGCCGAGACCTCCTCCGGAACGGCCGTCGCCGCGAAGGACTGGGCCGCCGCCTCCGTGGACCCGCAGTACCGCGCGGCGGTCGTGGACCTGCTCGGGGCCCTGGCATACGGCGAGCTCGCCGCCTTCGAGCGGCTGGCGGAGGACGCGAAGCTCGCGCCGTCCCTGGCGGACAAGGCGGAGCTCGCGGCGATGGCGTCCGCCGAGTTCCACCACTTCGAGCAGCTTCGCGCACGGCTCACCGCCATCGAGGCGGACCCGACCGCGGCGATGGAGCCCTTCGCCGCCGCGCTGGACGAGTTCCACCGCCAGACCGCGCCGTCGGACTGGCTGGAGGGCCTGGTCAAGGCGTACGTCGGCGACTCCATCGCGTCCGACTTCTACCGCGAGGTGGCCGCCCGGCTGGACACCGACACCCGGGAACTGGTGCTGGCGGTGCTGGACGACACCGGCCACGCCTCCTTCGCGGTGGAGAAGGTGCGCTCCGCGATCGAGGCCGACCCCCGGGTCGGCGGGCGGCTCGCGCTGTGGGGGCGCCGGCTGATGGGCGAGGCGCTGTCGCAGGCGCAGCGGGTCGTGGCGGACCGCGACGCGCTCAGCACGATGCTGGTGGGCGGGGTCGCCGACGGCTTCGACCTCGCGGAGGTCGGCCGGATGTTCACCCGGATCACCGAGGCCCACACCAAGCGGATGGCGGCGCTGAGCCTGTCCGCCTGAGCGGTGGGGACGACGGCGCGGACCGCCCGGTCCGTGCCGTCACGCGGCCTCAGGCGGCGCGCGGCGCGGAGCGGCGGGCGGCGCGCGGCGGGCGCACCAGCAGGGAGAGCAGGGCCGCCGCGACCCCTACCGACACGGCGAGGCTGATCAGGAACCGGTCGGAACCCAGGACCGTACGGGTGACGAGGCCGCCGAGCACCGCGGCGACCGTCCCCGTGGCCAGCACGAGGGTCGCGGCGGGAAGGCGGCGGCGGGGGAGCAGCCGCGTCGCGGCGAACGCGACGGACAGTCCGACGGCGGCGTACGCGAGCGCTTCCCACAGCATGGCGCGGCCCCTCCCGGAGACTTCGGTCCTACGGGTCCTACCCCTCGGCGCCACCTGGCGAAACGGCGGGTCACCCCATTCGGGGACGACCCGCCGTCAGGCGTTCCGGTAGGGGGGCGAGGCCGCGGCCGTCCTCGGATGAGGGCGTCCGTGCCCTGCCGGGCCGTGCCCGGGGGAGTCGTCCGCCGCGTCCGAGAAGCCCTCCGCGAGGGCGGCACGCCGGCTCGCCGGCCCGCCGTCCCGTGCCGCCGCCCGGGAAGCGCCTCCCCGCGACGGCGGGGAGCCGCTCCGGAGGCGGATGCCGGAGCTAGAGCTGGGCGCCGAAGCCCACCCGGCGCGCCGCCGGCTCACCGATCTCCACGTAGGCCAGCCGGTCGGCCGGCACGAGCACGCGCTTGCCGTGCTCGTCGGTGAGGCTGAGCAGCTTGCCGGTGCCGGTCAGCGCCTCCGCGACGGCCTTCTCTACCTCCTCGGCCGTCTGCGCGCTCTCGATGCTGATCTCACGCGGCGCGTGCTGCACGCCGATCTTGACCTCCACGGCTTTCGTCCCTCCGAACGGTCTGCGGTGTGCGCGGTTGGAAATCGCGCCGTACGCAGACACATTAGCCGCGCCGCGCGCCGGGCCACCGGCCGACGGGCACGCCCAGAGCGAACAGCCGCCGCGGGAGTGGGGTCAGTGCTCGGCGCCGTGCAGTGGGAAGCCCGCGATGCCGCGCCAGGCGAGGGAGGTCAGCAGCTGCACCGCGGTGTCGCGGGGCATGGAGCTGCCGCTGGAGAGCCAGTAGCGGGCCACGACCTGCGAGACGCCGCCGAGTCCGACGGCGAGCAGCATGGACTCCTCGGTGGTCAGCCCGGTGTCCTCGGCGATGACCTCGCTGATCGCCTCGGCGCACTGCAGCGCGACCTTGTCGACGCGCTCGCGGACGGCCGGCTCATTGGTGAGGTCGGACTCGAAGACCAGGCGGAAGGCGCCGCCCTCGTCCTCCACGTACGCGAAGTAGGCGTCCATGGTCGCCGCCACGCGCTGCTTGTTGTCGGTGGTGGAGGCCAGCGCGGTGCGCACGGCGTCCAGCAGGGCCTCGCAGTGCTGGTCCAGCAGGGCCAGGTAGAGCTCGAGCTTGCCGGGGAAGTGCTGGTACAGCACGGGCTTGCTCACGCCCGCGCGCTCGGCGATGTCGTCCATCGCGGCGGCGTGGTAGCCCTGGGCGACGAACACCTCCTGGGCCGCGCCCAGCAGCTGGTTCCGCCGAGCCCGGCGCGGCAGGCGGGTGCCGCGGGGGCGCGCCTCAGTCTGCTCGATGGCTGTCACGCCGCCTCCAAGTGGTGTCGTTCTGCGCTGCGGGTGCCATCGTACTTTTTCGGTAGTGGGGCCATGCGCTGTGCGAACGCACATTCTCACCAGGTGGAACTCAGCGGTAGTCGTCCTCGTCGAGCTCCACGACCCGGCGCTGTTCGGCGACGTCCGCGGGATCGGCGTCGTCCGGGCGCTCGGTGATCGGGACGTCGCGGTGCTGCAGCAGGTCGAGATGCTGTTCGGCGATGTCCGCCTCGGGCGCCTCGATGTCGGCCTCGGCGTCCTCCAGGTCGTCGATGGCGTCGTCCTCGAAGCCCTCGATGTCGTCGGACACGGGGACCTCCCGTCTGGTCGTGTGCTGCCGTCCCCCGCTGCTACCCACTGTCCGCTTCCTTCCCGTTCTGTCCCTCCTTCCCTCCTTCCCTCCTTCCCTTTCCCTCCTTCCCTCTCTGCGAGGGTAGGAGACGGGAACCCCGTGCGCAGAGCGACAAGCGCGGGCGGCGCCGGCCACGGGGGCGTCGCGACACCGCGCGGAATCGTCGAGGGGCTGTGAGGGCGAACACAAGAGCGCACGCGTGATCACCTCGTAACATTGGGCCATGTCCTCGACGGAGTCCTCCGAAGCCGCACTCGCCGCCGTGCCCGTACCCCCTTCGGGAGCCAGAGCCGGGGACGGGGAGACGGTGCGGACCGTGGCGCTTGCGGGGAGGACGCTGGCCGTACGCGTGCGGGTGGAGCAGGCCGAAAGGCTGCCGCCCGCGCTCTTCGTGCACGGCCTGGGCGGGTCCTCGGCCAACTGGTCGGAGCTGATGCGCCTGCTGGCCGACCGTGTGTCCTGCGAGGCCGTGGACCTGCCCGGTTTCGGGTACTCCCCGCCGCCGGACGACGGCAATTACTCGATCGGTGGGCACACGCGCGCCGTCGTGCGCCTGCTGGAGGCTTCCGGGCGCGGGCCGGTGCACCTCGTCGGCAACTCGCTGGGCGGCGCCGTCGCCACCAAGGTGGCCGCGGCCCGGCCCGACCTGGTCCGCACCCTGACCCTGATCTCGCCCGCCCTGCCGGAGGTGCCGCCGCAGCGCGGCGCCTGGCCGACCGCCGTCCTCGGACTGCCGGGCGTGAGCACGGTGGTGAGACGCGCCACCCGCGGCTGGTCCGTGGAGCGCCGCACCCGCCAGCTGCTGGCGCTCTGCTACGGCGACCCGGCGAAGGTCGGTGAGGAGGCCTTCGCCGAGCACGCCGCGGAGTACGGCCGCCGGCTGGAGCTGCCCTACTTCTGGGACGCGCTGACCCGCTCGACACGCGGCATCGTCGACGCCTACACCCTCGGCGGCCAGCACAACCTGTGGCGGCAGGCCGAGCGGGTCCTCGCGCCGACGCTGCTGGTGTACGGGGGCCGGGACAAGCTGGTCGCCCCCCGGATGGCGTACCGTGCCGCCCGGACGTTCCCTGACGCGCGGCTGCTGTTGCTCCCCGACAGCGGGCACGTCGCGATGATGGAGCACCCCGATGCGGTGGAGCGGGCCTTCCGCGAGCTGCTGGACGCCACGGACGCGCGGACGGATCACTGACTTCATGGGCAGGCACAGCGCACCCGGCGGCCGAGACGGCCGCCGCGACGACGTACCGGGCATAGCCGACGGCGGGGGTGGGGGGGGGGGGGGGGGGGGGGGGGGGGGGGGAGGGGGGGGGGGGGGGAGGGGGGGGGGAGGGGGGGGGGGGGGGGGGGG
>NZ_JBYIQP010000051.1:0-47634 GCF_057707665.1 Actinacidiphila sp. bgisy167
GACTGAGACCGGGGCCCCGGCCCGGGAGTGCCGGACGCCGGGAGGGGGGACCCGGCGCCCGGGGCACTCACCCGCCGTGCGGCTGCCCCGCCGCACGATCCGGCTGCCCCCGAACCGCCGGCTCACACACCCGGCGGCGGCGTTTTCGCGGTGACCGACCGGGCAGCCGCCCCGTATGACGCGATTCGGCTACACGATGCTGACCGAGCAGGCCGGCCCGAAGGACCTGGTGGCCCATGTGGTCCGGGCGGAGGAGGCCGGTTTTGACTTCTCGGTGATGTCCGACCACTACTTCCCCTGGCTGGACGAGCAGGGCCACGCGCCGTATGCCTGGAGCGTTCTCGGCGCGGCAGCCCAGGCCACCACGCGGATCCCGCTGATGACGTACGTGACCTGCCCGACCATGCGTTACCACCCCGCCGTCGTCGCGCAGAAGGCAGCGACGCTGCAACTGCTGTCCGACGGCCGGTTCCGCCTCGGGCTCGGCTCGGGCGAGAACCTCAACGAGCACGTGGTGGGCGGCGGATGGCCCTCCGTCGATGTACGCCACGAGATGCTCGCCGAGGCTGTCGAGATCATCCGGGCCCTCTTCGAGGGCGGCTACGTCAACCGCCGCGGCGGGCACTTCGGCGTGGAGTCGGCCAAGCTGTGGGATCTGCCCGACCGGCCGCCGCCGATCGGGATCGCGGCGTCCGGTGCGCGGTCCTGCGAACTGGCGGGCCGCCTCGCCGACCTGCTGATCGCCACGGACCCGGACGCCGGCCTGCTGGGCGCCTTCGACGAGCACGGCGGCGCGGGGAAACCCCGGGTCGGGCAGCTGCCCGTCTGCTACGACACCGACCGGGACGCCGCGGTGCGCCGGGCACACGAGCAGTTCCGCTGGTTCGGTGGCGGCTGGAAGGTCAACTCCGAACTGCCCGGGACCGCGGCCTTCGCCGCGGCGAGCGCCCCGGTACGACCCGAGGACGTCGCGCGGGCCATCCCCTGCGGGGACGACCCGGATGCCTTCGTGGCGGCGGTCCGCCCGTACGCGGAAGCGGGTTTCACCGAGATCGCCCTGGTACAGGTCGGCGGCGATACCCAGGCGGCCTTCCTGGACTGGGCCGAGAAGACGCTGCTGCCCGCTCTGCGCGAACTCTGACGCACGGCCCGCACCCGAGGCCAGGCAGGTCCTGGCCCGCTCGGGCGGCGTCCCGCCCGAGCGGCCCGGCGCTACCCACCGTGGTCGACCGCGTCAGGACTTCCCGCGGCCGGTGACGAAGTCGCGGGCCCGGTCCACCAGCCCGGTCCCAGGTGCCAGCAGCTTGTTGAGGGGCGGGGTGTCGGGGGCACCGGGGTGGGGCCGGGTGGGGGCGACCTTCTTCGCCGCGCGCACCTTCTCGCCCAGCTCCAGGAGCCGCTCGGGCGAGCAGGCCTGCGCCAGGGCCGGGAAGAGCTGCTGCTCCTCGTCCCGGACGTGCGCGGTGACGTCCGTGATCAGCTTGCCCACCAGCTGGT
Source organism: Actinacidiphila sp. bgisy167 (assembly GCF_057707665.1). Lineage (NCBI taxonomy): Bacteria > Bacillati > Actinomycetota > Actinomycetes > Kitasatosporales > Streptomycetaceae > Actinacidiphila > Actinacidiphila sp. bgisy167. The sequence continues at coordinate 1,498 of NZ_JBYIQP010000051.1, forward strand.
CGAAACGGGCGTCGTCGATGGGGACGTCCTCCAGGTCCTTGAGGGCCTGCTCGACCTCGGCGTGCTCCTGGATCTCCTTGTCCGCCAGGGCGTCCCCTCCGGGCAGGTGCTCGCGGACCGCCGGGTAGAGGTACATCTCCTCGGCCACCGCGTGCCGGACCAGTTCGATGGTGACCTCGTCCAGCACGGTCCTGCGTTCCTTGTCGGTCGCGGGCAGTGCCCGCAGGCGTGCGAAGTGCTCCTCCACCTCCCGGTGGTCGGCCGTGAGCTCCGCGATGACATTTCCACCGTGTCCCATAACAGGCCTCCTTCTGTCGCGGTATGTGGTGGACGTCTCCCTTCGAGGCGGCTTCCCCTCACCGCGCGGGACACGCCCCCGGGCCTTCCCGTCGTCCCCCGGCTGCCCCTCGCCTACCCGCCGTCGCGATGGGCATCGCGCTACGCATGAGCCGGTGACACCGGGGCACGCGCCCTCAAGGATGGAAAAAGCATGAAAGATCCGCATCAAAGGGGAAGCACGATGACGAAGAAGCAGCACCCGTCGCACGGCGAGGGTCCCAGCCGGCACAAGGGCGAGGACCAGCACGGCTGGGCCACGGACGTGGACGCCGAGACGCAGCAGGACAACCCCAGCGGCCACCGCTCCTTCCACCCGGACGCCTACGCACCCGGCGGGAAGAACCGCGAGCCGTCCGCCGAGGACATCGAGGCGTCGAAGGCCGGCACACCGGTGCAGGACGTGTCGCGCAGCGGCGAGGAGCGGGCCGGCGCCTCCGGCAAGAGGCAGATCGAGGACACCGGCGAGCGCGGTCCCTCCGGCCGGCCCAGCGGCGCCAAGGACACGTCCGAGTTCAGCGGAGTCGACCCGCAGGAACCGCCGACCGAGCATCGCGGCCGCTGACCCCCGTGGCCGCCCCCGGCGTTTCCCCGAGGAAGGCGCGGGCAGCCGCAGTTCATGGACCATTCGCACGCGCCGGTCCTGGAGGCACTCGCCGCCTACCACGCCACCGGGCAGACACCGTTCACCCCGCCGGGCCACAAACAGGGCCGCGGCGCCGACCCCCGCGTCCTGGAGGCGCTCGGGGAGTCGGTGTTCCGCTCCGACATCCTGGCCACCAGCGGACTGGACGACCGCACGTCCTCGCACGAAGTGCTGGAGAAGGCCCAGGAGCTCATGGCGGACGCCGTGGGAGCGGAGCGCACGTTCTTCTCCACCTGCGGCAGTTCGCTGTCGGTCAAGTCGGCCATGCTCTCGGTCGCGGGGCCGCACGAACAGCTCGTCGTCGGCCGGGACGCCCACAAGTCCGTCATCTCCGGGCTGATCCTTGCGGGGCAGGAGCCGATCTGGGTGCGCCCCCAGTGGGACCCGGACCTCCACCTCGCCCACCCGCCCTCGCCCCGGGCGGTCGCCGCGGCCCTGCGCGCCCACCCCGAAGCCAAGGGCGCCCTGGTCACCAGCCCCACCCCGTACGGCACCTGCGCGGATTTGCACGCGATCACCCAGGAGTGCCACCGGCAGGGCCGACCCCTCGTCGTGGACGAGGCATGGGGAGCGCACCTGCCCTTCCACCCCGCGCTGCCGACCTGGGCCATGGACGCCGGGGCGGACGTGTGCGTCACCTCCGTGCACAAGATGGGCTCCGCGCTCGAACAGACCTCGGTCTTCCACCTCCAGGGCGACCTGGTCGACCCCGCGGTGCTCAAGGCCCGCGAGGACCTGCTGGGCACCACCAGCCCGTCGGTGCTGCTGTACGCGGCGCTGGACGGCTGGCGCCGGCAGATGGTGGAGCAGGGGCATGCGCTGTACGACCGGGCCCTCGCCCTGGCCGCGGATCTGCGCCGCGAGATCGGGCAGCTCGACGGCTACCACGTGCACGGCCGCGACGACTTCTGCGGCCCGAACCGCGCCGCGGACCTGGACCCCCTCCAGGTGATCGTCGACATCACGGCCCTGGGGATCACGGGATACCGCGCCGCGGACTGGCTGCGGGCCCACCACGGTGTGAACCTGCACGTCAGCGACCATCGCCGGATCAGCGCCCAGCTCACCCACGCCGACAACGACGACACCGCCAAGGTGCTCGTCGCCGCCCTGGCCGACCTCGCCGACCACGCCGACGACCTGCGGCCGGCGCCGGCCGTGGACATCCCGAGCCCGCGGGAACTCGTCCTGGAGCAGGTCGTCCTGCCCCGTGACGCCTTCTTCGGCCCGACCGAGCAGGTGCCCTTCGCCGAGGCCGAAGGGAGGGTCGCCGCGGAGATGCTGACGCCGTACCCGCCGGGGATCCCCGCCGCGCTGCCCGGTGAACGCCTCGACCAGGAGGTACTGGACTATCTGCGCACCGGGGTCGAGGCCGGAATGGTCGTTCCCGACGCCACCGACCAGCAGGTGCGCTCCCTACGCGTCGCCATCGAGAAGTGACGGAGGAACAGCTGCCATGACCCCCCGCGACGAGAACCCGGCCACCCGGCACCCGCAGCCGGACTTCCCCGCCCAGGAGCAGCCCCACCCGGGATGGACCGGCCCGATGGACCCGCCGCCCGACCACGGCGAGACCTCGTACGAGGGCACGGGCCAGCTGGCGGGCAGGGCCGCGGTGATCACCGGCGGCGACTCCGGGATCGGCCGCGCCGTCGCGCTCGCCTTCGCCCGCGAGGGCGCGGACGTGCTCATCACCCATCTCCCGGAGGAGCGGGAGGACGCGGACACCACCGTGGGGCTCGTGGTGGACGCCGGACGCAAGGGAGTCGCCCTCTCCTGCGACCTCCGTGAGGAGGACCAGTGCCGCGAGGTGATCGATCTGGCGCTGGCCCAGTTCGGGCGGCTCGACATCCTCGTCAACAACGCCGCGTACCAGATGTCCCAGCCGGACGGGATCGCCGCCGTCACCACGGAGCAGTTCGACCGGGTGCTCAAGACGAACCTGTACGCGATGTTCTGGCTGTCGAAGCTGGCGCTGGAGCACCTGCCGGCCGGCGGCTCCATCATCAACACCAGCTCCGTCCAGGCCTACAAGCCCAGTCCGCACCTGCTGGACTACGCGATGACCAAGGCGGCCATCGTGAACTTCACCCAGTCGCTGGCGCAGATGGTCGCCGCCAAGGGTATCCGCGTCAACGCGGTGGCGCCGGGCCCGGTGTGGACGCCGCTCATCCCCGCGACCATGCCCGACACCACGGAGTTCGGCAAGCAGTCCCCGCTCGGGCGCCCCGCCCAGCCGGCCGAGATGGCCCCGGCCTACGTGTTCCTCGCCTCCCAGCGTGCCAGTTACATCACGGCGGAGGTCGTCAACGCCACGGGCGGCACGCCCCTGCCGTGAGAGGCACTGGGCCCGGCCACAGGGCCGTCGCCAACGGCATATGAGGCGGCGGGCCCGCGGCGCCGGCGTCCGGCGCCAGGCGTCCGGGCCGCTGAGGCCCGCGATGTGAGGCCGGGTACGCGGCCGTCCCCGCTGCCGCGCGGCCCGGGTCCGGGGCGGGCCGGGACGGCACACTGTCCAGCGCCGCCTGGAGCCAGGGCGCGCAGCGAGCGGGGCCGCCGCCGCGCGATTGCCACGGCGGCAGCGCCCGTGGGCACGCAAGAGCGTCGTCAACCCATAGGTTAGGTGTCGTTGTGGTCGACGTAGCGGTCGCTGCCGATCCGGAAGAAACCGAGGTCGAGCAGGCGCACGGCCGTCGCCAGCACACGGTCCCTGGCCGCAGGCAGTCCGGGTGCGTCGATGCCGGCTGTGCCGCGAGGGCGCCACAGGACGGACGCGCCGCCGATGACAGCGCACTCCTCCGGCGGACCGGACCGGGCGGAGGAGTGCCCCGTCGTCGGCGGCGCGTGCCGCCGTCAGTCCTCCGGCGGCGGTAGGAGGCGCAGCCGGCAGCGCACCTTTCCGCCCGGCAACTCCATCAGCATGCTGCTGCCGCTCGCCGCACGGCTCTCGATCCAGGCCCGGACGCGTGAGACCTGCTCCAAAGGCCCGTCCAGGGTCACGTCCACCACGCCGGCGGGCGCCGGCGTGCGGAAGTCCCTGCGCACCCGTCCCGAGGCGGGCTTCGCCGGGCCGCCGTGACCGCAGCGCCATACCGTCGGCCCGGCGCCGCGCCACTCGACGAGGTCGGGATCGGTCACGCTGACCTTGTGAGGGTCGATACCGGCCCGCCGCAGGAACTTGATGAAGTCCCGCATGCCGTAGGCGACGCCGAGGATCTCCCCGTCCACGCGCAGGCGGCGGCCGCCGGTCTGCGTCGGCGGGTAGACGATCACCCGGCAGCCGGCCGGCACGGGACGTTCACTCCCCTGCGGCGCGCTGGGCCCGCGAGCGGGCGAAGTGCAGCAGGTCGGAGACAGTGAGCGCGGTGAGGGTGCCGGCCGCTAGCCGGGTCGCGGCGGGGGCGAAGACCAGCCCCGCCGCGAATCCGGTGGCGAACCACAGGCTCGTGCAGAACGGGCAGGTGAGGAGTTCACCCACCGCCTTGCGGGCACCGCTTCCGCGCACCTCCTCCTCCAGCTCGGCAGGACCCGTCGTGCCTTTGAAGCGGCTGAAGGGCGCGCGCAGCGGGCTGGTGACCGCGTCCTTGGTGACCAGACGCGACAGGCGGTGCGTCGCGCCCGCGCAGAGAGCCACATCCCACGGCGTGGGTTCGGCCACCTTCCTGCCGGTGAGCCGGGCCGCGCCCGCGATGGCGCACACCGCGCCGCCGTAGCCCGCCATCAGCCCGCCGAAGGCGCCGAGCGGCCGGTCGGCGCCACCCGCGTACTCCTGCGCGGTCTCGGTCGCGGCCGTCGTGACCTCCTCGCGAACGGGCATGGTGGCACCTGCCTTCCTCGCGGTGTTCAGCCGCGGTCGAGAGCGCGTTGCAGCTCGGCCTTGTTCATGTGGGAGCGGCCGTCGACGTTGCGGCGCTTGGCCTCGGCGTAGAGCTGGTCGTAGGTGGGGCCTCGGGAGCCCTTTCCGGAGCGCTGGCCGCCCCTCCTGCCCGAGGACATGTCCTCGAGGGAGCTGCGGCTGGCGGTCTTGGACTCGCCCGCGCGGGCGCGTTCCTTGTTGACCGTACGGGCGGCGATCTCCTTGGCCCGCCTCTCGCTCTCGCCCCGGTCCTCGGCGCTCTCCTTGATGTGCTCGTACTGCCGCTCACGCTTGCGGTTCGACCCAGCGGGCACGGTGATCACTCCCTTGAAGTCCTTCGCGTCTGCGCCATCACTCCCCGGGACTGCCGCCACCGACCGCCGTCGCCGCGGAAACTTTCCGGCCGACGACGGCCGGCGGAACTCCCCAGTGGCACCCCACGCCTTGCCCCTCCGGCGGCGGCAAAACATTTCCCCGCCGATCGCGGCCGTTCCAGCGCTCGAACGACATGCGGTCAGTTCTTATCATTTCTTCCAAGTGCCGATGAAGCTCCCAGGAGGCACGACATGGGACAGCCTCAGGAACGCAAGCCCTTCGAAGCGTGTCACCCGGCTTCACATCCCGCGCCGCGGCGGGCGGCGCCGAGAGGGCTGCTCCCGTATGGGGCCGGTGCCATACCGGGGGAAGCGCTCTTCGCGCCGCTGCCGGTCGGCCGTACCTCTCCGTTCGTCCCGCATGTGGTGAGGGATGCGCACCGGCGGTGAGATGGTGCTGAGCGTTTCGCCGTACCTGCCCCGGGCAGGCGCGCCCTGTCCGATCGAGCCACGGCAGCGAGGAGTGGAGCCATGGCCAGGAAGCGGGAGAAGGAAACCGGGGAATCCGCAGCCAAGGCACCGGGCGCGGGAAGCGGCAAGGAGGACCGCGCGCACGAGCGGGTGGTCCGCGGCACCGCCGCGGGAGCCGAAGGCTATTCCGCCGAACACGGCACGCTGGCGGGCAATCCCATCGAGGGACTGGAGACCCACCGACCCGAGCGGCACGAGGACGAGCCCTGACGCGCAGCGGGATGCGGCACCGGCCGCGAACGGTGACGGAGCAGCAGCCGCCCGCGCCCGTGTGCGGGTCGCGTCCCTGGCGCGGCCCCGCCGGGGTCAGGGCGGGAGATGTCGCCCCCTGCCGCCTGACACGGTGAAGGCGCACGGGACTGGAGTCCATGCATCGGGGTAACCGACGCTCAGGAGCCGCCCGGCACCCGTCACCGCACTGATCGGCACGGGCGGGACGCGACACAACGGCACTTCGGGAACGCACGTGCGCCTTCACCACAGCAGGCCCACCGACCCGGGCTACGCCCGCCAACCCCACTGGGATTCCGGTATCTCGACACCCAGGGGACGCCTTTGCGTGACCGTGCGGAACTCGACCGGATCAAGGCACTGGTGATACCGCCCGCCTGGAGCGACGTATGGATCTGCACGCGGGCCAACGGACACCTCCAAGCGGTCGGGACCGACGCCGCGGGCCGCCGTCAGTACCTCTACCCCCCGCAGTTCCGCGCCGAGCAGGAGCAGGCGAAGCACGACCACGTCCTCGACGTCGCGGAGCGCCTCCCCCTGGTCCGGGAAGCCGTGGAAGCCCATCTGTGCGACCGGGGACTCACCAGGGACCGTGTGCTGGCGACGGCCGTGCGCCTGCTCGACCTCGGCTTCTTCCGGATCGGCAGCGACCGCTACGTCGACCTCAACGACACCTATGGGTTGACGACCCTCTTGCGTGCCCACGGGCGCTGCCGCCGTGGCGAAGTGGTGTTCACCTACCCCGCGAAGCATGGCAAGGAGCGGGTCCAGGGGGTGGTGGACTCGCCGACGTACCGCAGCCTGGCCGCGCTCTTGCGACGGCGCGGAGGCGGCGACCGGCTGCTCGCCTACTGGGAGCGTCCCGCGTGGCGGGAGGTGAGCGGCGCGGACGTCAACGCGTACCTGAAGGAGCTGGCGGGGACGGAGGCGACCGCCAAGGACTTCCGCACCTGGCACGCGACCGTCATGGCGGCGGTCGCCCTCGCGGTGTCCCATGGTGTGGTGCGCAGCGAGTCGGGCCGCCGCCGCGCGATAGCCAGGGCGGCCAGAGAGGTGTCCGGATACCTCGGCAACACCCCTGCCGTGTGCCGCGCCTCGTACATCAACCCCCGGGTCGTCGAGCTCTACGAGGAGGGGGTGACCATCGTTTCGGCCCTGCCCGAGCTGGGCGACCAGGGCGTGTACGGGATCCCCGCCACGCACGGACCCGCGGAGCGGGCCGTCCTGCGCATGCTGCGTACCGGACGCCCACCGAACGAATGACCCGGCGCCCGCATGCGCTCGAGTGGGATCCGCCGACTCCCGTCGTCCGCCACCACCCGGCGAAAGGGAGGGGCCGGCGGCGGCCGGTGAACGGACGGTCCGGGGCTGAGGCTGATCGAGGCAGCGAGGTCGCCTTGCCGTCGCTCACCGGCCCTCGGCACCCCCCGCGACAGGAGGGGGCGGGGAGGACATCGCGCCCCCCACCACGACTCGCCCGCACACGGCAGCGCCGCACGCCGCCCGGGGCGGGCCCGGACGGCGTGCGGCGCGGTCAGGGAACCGCCTCGGTCTCAGGAGTGCTTCCCGATCTCCCGGCTGACCTCGGCGGGGGAGTCGAACTCCTGGTCCGGAAGGGTCTCCAGGGCGTCGATGATGTCGCGGTCCGCCTTGTTGCTGCTCGCGCGGTCGATGATGTCCTGCTTCGAGGCGGGGTAGTCCACGCCACCCAGGGCCTTCTGCATCTCGATGGGGTTCACGTTCATGGAACCATGGGTATCCGGGGGCTCCCGGCGGGGCCGTCGCTCGTCGCGGAGTTCATCCCATTGGGCCAACGTAGCGCTTGCCCCGCCCTCCGCGGGCGTGCCGGGGACGCGGGCGGGTACGCGCCCGGACGAGTGAGTCCCGCTCCGCCGCCCCGGTGCGGCGCCGCGGGGGATGCCAGGACGGAGGGCCGTTCATGAACGACGCCGACGTCGCGCCCGAGGCCGCCGCTGACACTGCCGGTCCCGCCGCCGAAGCCGCCGCCATGGAGACGGGGACGACCGGGAGCCGTGCGTCCGCAGGGACGGGGGGCTCGTCGCGCCTGCCCACCGACCACACACAGGCCATCCTGCAGACCACCAAGCGCGTGGCGGCCGTGCTGAAGGCGGCCGGGCTGCCGTTCGCGCTGACCGGAAGCGTCGCCGCCTACGCGCACGGCGTTCCCGGCAGCCTGCAGCACGACACGGACTTCTGCGTCCGCCGTCAAGACGCCGGGGCGGTGCTGCGGGCCCTGGCCGACGACGGCGTCCAGGCCGTTCCGGCACCGGAGGACTGGCTGGTCAAGGCCCGAGCCGACGGTGAGGACATCGACCTGATCTTCGAACTCGGGCGCCGCCCGGTGACCACCGAACTTCTGGCGAACGCACCGGTGCTGGCCGTGGACTCCGTGCGGATGCCCGTGCTCCCGCCGACCGATCTGCTGAGCAGCCTCCTCGGCGCCCTCACCGAGCAGCACTGCGACTTCGCCGCGCTGCTGCCCCTGGCCAGGACGCTGCGCGAGCGCATCGACTGGGACGGCGTCCGCTGCCGGTACCAGACGGAGCCGATGCCTGACGCCTTCCTCTACCTGCTCGAGCGACTCGGCGTCATCGCGCCGCGCGGAGCGCCGTCATGACCGCCGCCGACGACTACCTCGTCGAGCGGCTGCGCCGCCGCCTCGCCGGCGACGAGGTGGCCGAACTCGGTATTCGCGTCGAGGAGCGGGGCGGGGGCGTGGTGCTGTCCGGCGCGGTGCCCGACGCGCCGGCGCGTGACGCCGTCGTGCGGATCGCCGAGGAGGAATCCGGCGGCTCCTTTGTCGTCTGCGACCTGCGGATCACCAGTGCCGCCGCCCCGGACCACGCCGAGGAACTGCCGTGATCCGCGTGGCGGCGGTCGGTGACATCCACCTGGGCCGGGAGAGCGGCGGCACGCTCCGGCCGGCCTTCGACACGCTGCCCGGCTGTGCCGACGTCCTGCTGCTCGCCGGTGACCTCACCCGCCACGGCACCGTGGAGGAGGCCGAGGTCGTCGCGTGCGAGGTCGCAGGGCTGCCCGTGCCCGTGGTGGCCGTGCTGGGCAACCACGACTACCACAGCGGACAGCAGGGCGAGATCGCGGCCGCGTTGGCCGGGGCGGGGGTCACCGTCCTGGAGGGCGAGGGGACCCTCGTCGACTGCGGTGGCGCGCGACTGGCGGTCGCGGGCACCAAGGGCTTCGGCGGTGGCTTCGCCGGGCGGAGCGCCGGTGAGTTCGGGGAACCCGAGATGAAGGCGTTCGTGGCCCTGACGCGCCGCAGCGCGACGGGGCTGCGGGCCGCGCTGGAGCGACTGCCGCGGGACGAGCGCACCGTACGGGTGGCGCTCACGCACTTCTCGCCCGTGGCCGACACCCTCGCCGGGGAACCCCCGGAGATCCATCCGTTCCTCGGCAGCTACCTCCTGGCCGAGGCGATCGACGGCGGCGGAGCCGACCTGGCCGTGCACGGCCACGCGCACCGGGGCGTCGAGCGTGGCATGACGGCGGGCGGCGTACGGGTCCGCAACGTCGCCCAGCCCGTGATCGACCGTGCCTTCGCCGTGTACCGGTTGCACGCCGGGTAGCAGACCCGAGGAGGGACCCCGCGCATCGCGAGAAGGTGACGTGAGATGACCGGAACGACCCGGGAGCGGGACACCGCCAAGGACAAGGCCACGGTCGAGGCCCTGCTCGACCACGAGGGCCGCACCTACGCCGAGGACGCCGGCATCAGGTTGCGGAACACCCCTCAGCCCCTTTACCAGGTGCTGGTCGCGGCGTGCCTGCTCGGCGCCCGCATCAAGGCGTCCGTGGCCACGGCGGCGGCACACGAGTTGTTCGCCGCCGGGATGCGCGACCCCCGCAGGATGCGCGACGCCACCTGGCAGCAGCGGGTCGACGCCCTCGGCAGGGGTCACTACCGGCGCTATGACGAGCGCACGGCGACGCAGCTCGGGGACGGCGCGCAGCTGATCCTGGACCGCTACGGAGGCGACCTGCGCCGCCTGCGCGACCAGGCGGACGGCGACCCGGACGCGATACGCCGCGCCCTGCGCGAGGTGCCCGGACTCGGGCCCGTCGGAGTGGAGATCTTCCTGCGGGAGGTGCAGGCGGTCTGGCCGGAGACGCGTCCGGTCTTCGACGGGAAGGCACTCAAGGGCGCGGAACGGCTCGGGCTGCCGACGCGGCCCGAGGAACTGGCCGACCTGGTGCCGGAGGCCGCCTACGCGGTCCTCGCGGACGCTCTGGTGCGTGCCGCGCTGGACCGCCACGTGGCCGACGAGGTCGCCGGAGCGCGCGCCTGAGGGCATGTGTGCGGGGGGACGGCGGAGCGTGAACCGCGGGGTTCGGCACGTCTGAAGCCCGTGCCTCGTCCAGCGGCCGGATTGTTCAGCTCCATATTTCTGGGAAGCACCTATATGAGGTGAAAAAAATGGCTGAAACTGGTCGTCATTCATCCTCGGCCGTGATGGAAGCCGTGGCGCACCCCCTGGACACGATGAAGTCCACGGCGCAGCGGCTGCCCGGGGCCGGGGTGGTCAAAGAGACGTTCGACAGTGTGCTGGACACGGTGGGCGTGGTCTCGCCGCGCAAGCGGCGGGTGGCAGCCTACGCGGGCGCCGGACTCCTGGGTGCCGCCGGAGTCGTCGAGTGGCCGGTGGCGGCGGCGGGAGCCGCCGCGGTCTGGTTGACGCAGCAGCGGTCCGGTGCGCGGCGCGAGCAGGCGTCGGCCCGGGAAGCGACCGGGGAGAAGCCGGTCCTTGAGGCGCCGGAGGGCGCGGAGAGCGAGGACACGGCGGTCCCGCCGGAGACCCGGATCCCGGCCGCGCCGCACGCGCAGGGGCACATGGCGGCGGCCCCGACCCGGGAGGCGCCCATGGCCGAGAAGGGGCCGGACGCGATGACGAGGCCCGACGAACTGCCGGTTCCCGAGGGCGGACCGAGCAAGGCCAAGATCAAGGCCAAGGAACACAAGAAGGCGAAGGCCTCCGCCACATGAGGCCGGCGCACGGACTGGGGCTGCTGATCGGACTGCCCGCGGCAGGGCTGCGGCTCGCCGCCTCCGCGCCCACCGGCGTGGCGCGGCAGGCGGCGTCCTTGGCGGACGCCGGTGTGCGCGCCGCGGACGCCGGTGCGCGCTCGGCGTGGCGCGGCGCCGCCGCCGCCTCACGAGGGGCGTTGCGGCTGGGTCGGGTCACGCAGCACGCGGTCGGGTCCGGGGCCTGCTGGGTGGGCGGACGCCGCATGCACCTCCCGCTGCGGCCGCGCTCCGGCGCCGCCCTCGACCGGCGCCAGGTGGAGGCAGCCGCCCGCAAGGTGGCCGCGGCACTGACGGAGCACCCCGATGTGCTGGGGGCCTACTGGGACGGCGGCCTGGAGTCATTGGTCGTACAGCTCGCCGAGGACGCGGTGGCCGCCAAGGTGGCGGCGCGGGCGGCCGAGCTTGCCGACCGCCACCGACTCGAGCAGCCGCAGGCCGCGGCGCTGGACCACGACCACCCGGGGCAGGCACCAGGAGCCCGCGTGCACGCCGCGGCCCTGTGCTGCGACGTCGCGGGCATCGCCACCGCGGCGACCGCGCGGATACTGCGGCTGAGAAGCTCCCCGCGCGTGATCACTGCGGCCGTCACCGCGCTGCGGGAGGACTCGCGACCGCGGTCGTGGCTCCGGCGGAGGCTCGGGGAGCCGAACGCCGACGTCGTCCTCTCGGCCGCCTACGCGGCAGCGCACGGATTCGGGCAGTCCCCGACCGCCCTGGTGCTGGACGCGGCACTGCGGACCGCCCAGCTCGTCGAGTCGATCGCCCGCTCCGCACTGTTCGACGAGGTCCACGACCGCCTGTGCGCACCGGACCGGCACAGTCTGCCGACACCCCGGGTGCGCCGCCCCCGCCTGAACGTCAGGCCCGCGGACCAGTACGCCGACCAGGCCGTCACGGGGGGTCTGCTGGGGGCGGTGGCGACCCTGGCCTTCACGCGCGACAGCGCCGAGGCGGCCGAGGCGGTTCTGGCCGCCTCACCGCGTGCCGCCCGCTACGGGCCCACCGCGTTCACCGCCGCCTTGGGCACCGGTCTGGCCCGACGCAGGGTGCTCGTGCGCGACGTGGAACGGATCCGGCAGCTGGAACTCGTCGACAGCGTCGTGCTGCACCACTCGGTGCTCAGCGGACGCAGGCGCACTCTGCTGGAAGCGGTGCCCGGCGCCGACACCTCCTGGGACCACGAGCGGCTCTGGCACGCCGCCGCGGCCACTCTGCGGGCCCAGGACGAGCAGCCGGACCGGCGCGATGGGCCGCCGGACGGCGACGGGGTGCGCCTGCGGCCCGTCGCCGGCAGCGCGCCCGGCACCCGCACCGGGCGGATGACCGTCCTCGACGCGGACAACCACGAGGTGGGCAGCGTCTTCGTGGGCCGGGAGGTCGATCCGCTGGCGGAGGCGGTGCTCGACGCCGCCCGGCGCGCGGGCCTGCACGTGGTCGTCGCCGACGACGGCACCCTGGGCGAGTTCGGGGCGCTCGCCGACCAACTGATCTCCGCCGACGAGTCGTTGACGGATCTCGTGCGCCGACTGCGCGGCTCCGGGCGGACGGTGCTCACCGTCGCACGGCCGGCCGCCGGGACACGACCCGAGGACGACCTGCCGACGGGCCTGATGAGCAGCGACGTGGCCGTGACAGTCGTCGACCCGGGCAGCGCCGTCCTGTGGGCCGCCGACGCCCTGGTCCTGGACGACCTCTCCGGTGTCTGGCGGCTGCTGGCGGCCGTACCCGGCTTCCGAGCCGCCGCCCGGCGCGCCAAGATCCTGGCCGAGGCCGGGGCGGCCCTGTCGGAGCTGATGGTGCTCACCCGCGGCTCGCGGGGGCGGCGCGCCGCCTGGAAGGCGGGGCTGCGACTGAGCCCGGTCAACGCGGCGGCCGCGGCGGCCCTCGTCGACGGCCTCGGCGGCGCCCGGCGCGTACTGCGACGCGACGTGCCCCGGTCGCGCCCGCGGGTGCCCTGGCACGCCCTGGAACCCCATGAGGTCCTCGACCGGCTGCGGAGGGCGGAACGCGACCTCCACGACGAGTCGACCCGCGCGTGGTCGGCGGCCGAGCGCGTGGGCCGGACGATGGCCGCGTCGCCCGCCGCCGCCCCCCTGCGGCTGACGGGGCGGCTTCTGGTCGCCGTCCGGGCCGAACTGGACGACCCCCTCACGCCCGTGCTCGCCGTGGGAGCCACCGCCTCCGCGCTGCTGGGTTCGGCGGTGGACGCCTTCCTGGTCACCGGCGCCATGGGCATCAACGCACTCGTGGGCGGCATCCAGCGCCTGCGTGCCGAACAGGCCCTCGCCTCCCTCGCCGTGAGCCAGCGGCAGCAGGCGCGCCGGGTCGTCGACCCCGACACCGGAGACACCCGCACCGTCGAGGCCGGACGGCTCAGCCCAGGGGAGGTGATCGAGCTGCACACCGGCGACGTCGTCCCGGCCGACGCGCGCCTGCTCGAAGCCGAGGACCTGGAGGTCGACGAGTCCTCCCTGACGGGGGAGTCCCTGCCCACCCTCAAGCAGGTGGAGCCCACGCCCAGGGTGCCGGTCCCCGACCGGCACTGCATGGTCTTCCAGGGCGCCACCGTGGTGGCGGGGCAGGGGCGCGCCGTCGTGGTCGACACGGGTGACGACACCGAGGCGGGCCGTGCGGCCCACCTGGCCGGCCGGATGCCGCCGGCGCCGGGCGTGCAGGCCCGGCTCCGTGAACTGACCTCGTCCGTGCTGCCCCTCACCCTGGCGGGCGGCGCCGCGGTCACCGGTCTGTCGCTGCTGCGCGGCACCCCCGTACGGCAGGCCGTGTCCGGAGGGCTCGCCGTCGCCGTGGCGGCCGTCCCCGAAGGGCTGCCGCTCACCGCGACCGTCGCCCAGCTCGCCGCCGCGCGCAGGCTGACCGACCACGGCGTGCTCGTGCGCACCCCGCGCACCCTGGAGGCACTCGGGCGGATGGACACCGTGTGCTTCGACAAGACCGGCACCCTCACCGCGAACCGGCTGCGTGTGGTCCGCACCGCAGCTCCCGACGGCGGCGTCCACGGGGCCGACTCCCCGCAGGGCCAGGCGATCCTGCGGCAGGCGGCGCGGACCTGCCCCCCGATGGGCGACAACCACGGCGTCCACGCCCACGCCACCGACGGGGCCGTGCTCGACGCGGCGGGCGACGACCCGCACTGGACGCCCGGCGACACCCAGCCCTTCCAGGCCTCCCGCGGCTACGCCGCGGCCACCGGGCACGACGCTGAGGGCAACCCGCTGCTGGTGGTCAAGGGAGCCCCTGAGGTGGTGCTGCCGCTCTGCCACGACGGCGACGGCACCACCAACGAGACGACCCAGGCACTGGCGGCCGAGGGGCTGCGCGTCCTGGCCGTGGCGGAACACCACCTCGACCCGGGGGAGTTCGACGGGGCGCTCGAACAGCCCCTGGATCACTACCGGTTGGAGCTCACCGGCTTCATCGCCCTGGCCGACACGCCCCGTTCCGACGCGGCGCCGCTGATCTCCGGACTGCGGCAGGCGGGTGTGCGGCCGGTGATGCTCACCGGCGACCACCCCGAGACCGCCAGGGCGGTCGCCGTCGCACTCGGCTGGCCCGAGGACGTCTCCGTCGTCACCGGCGACGAGCTCGCCACCCGCGACCGCGCCGGCCGGGCGTCGCTCGTACGCGACTGCGACGTCGTCGCCCGTGTGGCGCCCGAACAGAAACTCCAGGTGATCGAGGCCCTCAGGGAGTCCGGGCGGGTCGTCGGCATGGTGGGTGACGGCTCCAACGACGCGGCCGCCATCAGGGCGGCGGACGTCGGCGTCGGCATCGCCGTCCGGGGCTCGGCCGCCGCGCGCAACGCCGCGGACCTCGTCATCGTCAACGACGAGCTCTCGGCGCTGACGGAAGCGGTCGCCGAGGGACGCGCCCTGTGGCGCAGCGTCGCCGACGCCCTGACCGTCATGATCGGCGGCAATGCCGGCGAGATCGGTTTCTCCCTGCTGGGGACGCTGGTATCCGGTGCGTCACCGCTGTCGACCCGGCAGCTCCTGCTGGTCAACCTGCTCACCGACATGTTCCCCGCGATGGCGGTCGCCGTGACCCCGCAGGGCGGCGACGCCGCGGACGCGGCCGCCGCACAGGGCGAGGGCGGAGCAGAGCGGCAGGGGACGGCCAGGACCGGCACCGCCCCGCTGGGGCTGGGGACCTTGGGCGCGCCGCTGGCCCGGCAGATCCGCCACCGCGGCATCCTCACCGCCTTGGGCGCCACGACCGCCTGGCTGGTCGGCACAGCCACCCCGGGAAGTGCCCGGCGCACCAGCACCATGGCGCTGTGCGGGGTGGTGGGCGCTCAGCTCACCCAGACCGTGACCGGCCGCCGGCACAGCCCTCTGGTCTGGTTCACCGTGCTCGGCTCGGCGGCGGCGCTCATCGCGGTGATCCAGACCCCCGGGGTGAGCCAGTTCTTCGGCTGCACCCCGCTCGGCCCCGTCGCCTGGACCGGAGTGACCGCCGCCGTGGCCGTCGCGGCTCTCGCCCCCCGGGCGGAGTGACACCGACGACGGAGACGACGGACGGGGTGCCGACCGCGACGTGCGGCCGGCACCCCGGCATGGTGCTCCGATACGACCGGCCTCAGGTCACCACCGGTACCAGCGGCGGCGCCCGCCGCCCTCCGCTGCCCGGAACACGAAGCCGAGCAGCCACGCCACCAGCACGATCAGCGCGATCCACCACAGGGCCTTGAGGGCGAAGCCCGCCCCGAAAAGGATCAGGGCCAGCAGCAGGACAAGCAGCAAGGGAACCATTTCTTACCTCCTGACCCCGCGTGTGCCCTGCTGACGCTCCACCATGCCCGGCGGATCGAGGCGGCGGCCCGCCGGTGCGGCGCCCCATGGACGCCCGCGCACGCCGAAGGGCGCCGCCTGCCCGGCGGCGCCCGACCATGCGGTGCCCGTGTGGCCTACGTCGACAGCAGGCGGTTGAAGAAGGACCGGTAGCGCCGGAGAGCCGTGCGCAGGTCCTCGGTGTTCACCTGCTCGCCGCGGGTCCACTGGCCTTCGAGGTCCTGCTTGTGCTGGGCGAAGGTCGACGCCAGTTTCTGCATGACGTCGGCGACCAACTCGTCGGCGGCGTGCACGGCGTCGCGCGGGTCGTCGACGAAATCGCTCTGGATCCGCTGCCAACGGGCCCGGAAGCCCTCCTGGTCCTCGGAACGCAGCAGCTGCGGGGCCTCGTCCGCGGTGGTGTCCCCCGCGGGCTCGGTGGTGTCCCGTGCGGGGGCTTCGGCCGCCGCTTCGTCCGGGGGCGGTTCGCCGCGTGTGCCGGTGCTCTCCCCGGGGAATTCCGGCGGCCTGGAGCCCGTGTCGGGGCGGGCCGTGTCGGTGCGCTCCTGCGGTGCTCCGGTGGGGGCGTGGGTCTCTGCGAGGTCTTCGGTGGCCAGCCCGCTTCCGCGGGAGACACGCTCGCGTTCCATGGTTTCCGCCTTTCCAGGCTGGGTCGATGGGGTGGGCCCGTTGTCAGGCCCGGGCGTGGCGCCGCCCGCCGCCGTCGGTGAGCAGCTCGTCGAACAGGGCGCGGTAATGGACCATCGCGCCGCGCAGTTGCTCGGTCGTGGCCTCGTGCCGGGTGCTGAGGTCGTTGACCTCGTGGGCCGCCCGGTAGTGCTCCAGGGTCTGGCCGTGCTCCACCGACAGGTCCTTGACCTGCTGGTCGAAGTCCTCGGTCGGGTAGCCGCGCTCGCGCATCAGGGAGGCCACCAGGCTGTCGGCGTCGTGAACGGCGTCCTCGGGCCTGTCGACGAACTCCTCCTGGACGCTGTTCCACTCCCGCGCGTAGCGGTCGCGGACGCCGCTCGGCAGCGGCTTGATGTCCAGTGCGTCGTGGCGCTTGGCGCGGGCGGCCAGGTCCTGCTCGGCGTCCTTGCGACTGCCGGCGTCCTCGACGGCACGGTCGTACTCCGGGCCGAACCGCTGCTTCAGGCGCTGGTGGCGTACGAAGAGGGTGGCCGCCACCGCGATCAGGGCGAGGACCACGACTACGGGGATGATGATCGCCAGAAGTGTCCCTGTTGACATGGGGTCGACTCCCTAGCACTCGCGGGAAACCCCCCTCGGCAGGACGCCTGCCCGGGCCCATGGGTCCGAAACGCCGCGATCGCCGGCGTGCGGCGAAGGGCTCGGCGGCCGCGTCAGTTCGGGCCGCGTACCGCGCGCAGGTGCTCGGCGACCGGAGTGAGTGCCCTGCGGATGGCCTTCTGGGCCTCCTCGGGGAGCAGGTCGATGAAGTGCTCGCGGACGGCGGCGACGTGGTGCGGGGCGACCTTGCGCATGGTCTCCCAGCCGTCCTCGGTGAGGACGGCGAACAGCCCGCGCCGGTCGGACTCGCAGTTCTCGCGGCGGACCAGGCCCGCCCTCTCCATGCGGCTGATCTGGTGGGACAGCCGGCTCTTGGACTGCAGGGTGGCGCGGGCCAGGTCGCTCATCCGCATGCGGCGCTCGGGCGACTCCGAGAGGTTCACCAGGATCTCGTAGTCGTTGATGGTCAGGCCGAACGGCTCCAGGTCCCGGCCGAGCCGGCTGAGCACCAGCGTGCCGACGTCCAGGTAGGTGCGCCACGCCCGCTGCTCGTCGGCGGTCAGCCAGTCGTCGCTCTTGCCCTTCTCCATTTCCCCAGCATATCCAGCGCCACGACGCTGCTCGGAAGCTTCACCGGAGCGCCGGTGACCGGCGGGCACGCCGATGACCGAGGCGCGGGACCGCCGGTGCATCGATGAGCGCGGGCGGGGAAGCAGGAGGGTGCCTGGCGTATTGGTGCTGTCACGGTGATCCGGGGTTCCGGCGCGGCGTGTCCCACGCTCCCCGCCGCCCGTGGACTCCACGCGGCCCGTGGAAGGGGAGTGGCGCGATGCGGACGGTGGGTGTGGAGGAGGAGCTCCTGCTGCTGGACGCGGAGTCCGGCAAGCCGCGGGCGCTGTCCGCGGCGGTGCTGGCCGCGGCGCGCTGCGAGGCGGCCGCGAGCGTGGAGGTGTTCGAGGCGGAGCTGCAGAGGGAGCAGCTGGAGTTCGCCACCCGGCCGCAGTCGCGGATGGAGGACCTGGCCGCCGAGGTCGTGCGGTGGCGGGCGGAGGCCGCCCGGCACGCGGAGCGGTCCGGCTGCGCGGTCGCGGCGCTCGCGACCTCGCCGCTGCCGGTGCACCCGTCGCTCAGCACCGGGGAGCGCTACCGGTGGATGCGCGAGCGGTACGGTCTGACCGCGGACGAGCAACTGACCTGCGGCTGCCACGTCCACGTGTCGGTGGAGTCCGACGAGGAGGGCGTGGCGGTCCTCGACCGGATCCGCGGCTGGCTGCCGGTGCTGCTCGCGCTCAGCGGCAACTCCCCCTTCTGGCAGGGCCGGGACAGCGGCTATGCGAGCTACCGCAGCCGGGTGTGGGGCAGATGGCCGTCGGCCGGGCCGGTCGAGCCGTTCGGTTCCGCGGCCCGCTACCACGAACTGGTGCGGTCCATGATCGCCACCGGGGCGCTGCGCGACCCGGGCATGATCTACTTCGACGCCCGCCTCTCGTACACCTATCCCACCGTCGAGATCCGCGTAGCGGACGTGTGCCTGGACGCGTCCAGCACCGCGCTGCTGGCGACGCTGGTACGGGCGCTGGTGGAGACCGCGGCCCGTGCCTGGCGGGACGGCGAGCCGCCGTCCGCTCACAGCGTGGCCCTGCTGCGGCTGGCGACCTGGCGTGCCGCCCGTGAGGGCGTCGACGGCCGCCTGGTGCACCCCTTCACCATGGAACCCGCTCCTGCCGAGGCCGTGGTGCGGGCCCTGTTCGACCACGTACGCGACGCCCTGGAGGACAACGGCGACCTGCTCCCCGCTCAGGACGCGCTCGCAGGACTCCTGAAGACCGGCAACGGCGCCCAGATCCAGCGGGATCTGCTGCGCCGCAGCGGTGACCTGAGCGAGGTCGTCGCGGCGTGTGTGCGCCGCACCCAGAACTGAGCGCGGCGGACGTGGGCTCCGCGGTGGGGGCCCCGCCGCCCGTGGACCCGGCCGCTCAGCCGCGCCTGCCGAGGCGGTTGCGGCGGGCGAGGGCACGTTGTGCGCCGCTCAGCAGCCGGCTGGGGGAGCGGGAGCGCAGCGCGGCGTGGGCGGCGTTGGCGCCCGGTGCCCCGTGGACCCCGCCGCCGGGATGAGCTCCGGCCGACGCCAGGAACAGGCCGGCGATCGGCGTCTCGGGGCGTCCGGTGCCCGGCAGTGGACGGAACACCAACTGCTGGTGCATGGCCGTCGTTCCGCCGTTGATGGCGCCGCCGTGGAGATTGGCGTTGTGCTCCTCCAACCGGGACGGGGCGAGGACGCGGCGGGCGGCGATGAGCGAACGGAACCCGGGGGCGTACCGCTCGACCTGTGCTTCCACCCGGTCGGCCATCAGCTGCTGGTCTGTGCGATCCCAGGTGCCGACGATCCCCGAACCGCCCGCGTCGCCGCGGATCCGTTGGGGAAGGTGGGTGTACGCCCAGGCCGACTGCGTCCCGTCGGGCGAACGGGAGGCGTCGGCCGTCGTCATCTGCCCGAACACGAGGAAGGGCCGTTCGGGCACCTGCTCCATGGCGATCTGCGCGGCGAACCGGGTCAGGTCGTCGACCCCTTCGGCCACATGCACCGTGCCGGCCCGCGCGGCCGCGGGCGCCGACCACGGCACCGGGCCGTCAAGGGCCCAGTCGACCTTGAAGGTCGCGAAGTCCCACTGGAAGCGGCGCAGGTCCTCCAGGACCCGCGCCGGGAGGTCGTCGCGGCTCAGGAGCTCGCCGTACAGGGCGGGCACCGACACGTCGGCCAGCACGGCGCGGCGGGCCGGCACCGCGTCGCCGTCGGCCGTGCGGACCCCCGCCGCCCGCCCGGAGCGCACGACGACCGAGGTCACCCGTGCCCCGCAGCGGAGCGTGCCGCCGCGCCGGCGCAGCCGGGCGACGAGGGCGGCGGTGAGCGACCCGGCGCCGCCGACCGGCACGGGGAAGCCGTGGGTCTGCCCCAGCATGGCCATCAGCCAGCCGAACCCGCCGCTGCCCGCGGCCTCCGGCGCCAGGTCGGCGTGGAGCGCGTTGCCGGCCAGCAGCAGGGCGCCCAGCTCGCCCCCGAACTCCTCCTCGCCGAGCCGCCGCACCGGCAGCACGAGCGTGCGGGCCATCCGCAGTCCGCCGCCCGCGCGCAGCCGCGCCGCGAGCCGCAGCCCCGGGCGCACCGGGGGGAAGGGGGTGAACAGCGCGTCGACGAGGTCGTCCCCGAGGCGGTCCCAGACCGTGCAGAGCCGCAACCAGGCCGCGCCGTCGCCGCGGGTGTCCGCGTCGAGGACCGCGGCGGTGTCGACGGCCCGCCGGTGCAGCACCGCGCAGCGCCCGTCCAGCAGCGGATGCGCCACCACGGCCGGGGCGTGGCTCCACCGCAGCCCCTCGCGGTGCAGCCCGAGTCCCCGGATGACGGGTGAGGCGGCCGCCAGGGGATAGAAGGAGCTGAACAAGTCGTGCACGTACTCCGGATGGACGTCCCGTGCTGAGCGGACACCGCCACCGGGCTCGTCCTGCGCCTCGAGGACCTCGACGCTCCATCCCGCGTCGGCGAGCAGGTTCGCGGCGACCAGGCCGTTGGGGCCGGCGCCGATCACCACCGCGTCCGCCATGGCGTGCCTCCCGTCGTCGGCTCCCCGTTCAGCCGTCCTCGCCTCCGTGTGCGGCCTGCGTCTCCACGGCTTCGGCCAGCCGGCCGAGCATGCGGCGGTGCCGCAGTTGGAGCAGGGCGTCCAGTCCGGCGTTGTGCAGCAGGCCGCCGGGGCCGCGCAGCGGGTGCTCGTCCACGACGACCAGCGTGTCGCGGCCCCAGGAGCGCAGTTCGAAGGCGATCCGCGCGGAGCCCAGCCATCCGCTGAGGGCCTCCAGCTCCAACTTCTCCGGGGGCCGGCAGATCCGGACGACCGTCTTGCCGGTGAGTTTCGCCGGGCCCAGCGGCACGGTGTACTCGATGCTGGACCCTTCGGCGGGCCACTTCCCGTCGTCGTGCCGTGACGAGGACGGTCCCACGACCCATTTCCCGTACTGGGTGGGATCCGCGAGTACGGCCCACACGTCCTTCGGCTCTCCGCGCACAAGTCGGTGTCGTACTGCCATGAGACCCTCCGGCGGAACCTCGTGCTTCCCGGCCGCTGGGTCTTCTGCCCTCGGTTACGGTCGTTATAGGCACCTTCGCGAAGTTTCTTCACCGACGGCGGTCGCGGACCGCGGGAATCGGAGGCCGCAGGTGGCACGCTCCTCGGCGCTGGCGGGACGCACGGCCGTGGTCACCGGCGCCGCCCGGGGCATCGGGCGGGAGACGGCACACCTCCTCGCGGCGCGCGGGGCCCGGGTCGCCCTCCTCGGTCTGGAACCCGAGGAGCTGGAGGCGGCCGCGGCCGCCGCGCCCGGCATCGCGCGGGCCTGGTGCGTCGACGTCACGGACGAGGCCGCGCTGCGCCGCGCCGCCGACGGGGTGGCGGAACGGCTGGGCCAGGCCTCCGTGGTCGTGGCCAACGCCGGGATCGCGGCCGGCGGCCCCCTCGTGGACTCCTCCATGGCGACCTGGCGCAGGATCGTCGAGGTCAACCTCGTCGGAAGCGCGCTGACCGCCCGTGCCTTCCTGCCGCACCTGCTGGGCGCCCGCGGCTACTACCTGCAGGTGTCGTCGCTCGCCGCCATGGGCGCGGCCCCGCTGATGTCCGCCTACTGCGCCTCCAAGTCGGGGGTCGAGGCGTTCGCGCACTCCCTGCGCGCGGAGGTGGCCCACCGCGGGGTCGGCGTCGGCGTCGCGTACCTGAGCTGGACGGACACCGAGATGATCCGCGACGCCGAACGCCACACGACGATGCGCGAACTGCGCGCCCTGATGCCGTGGCCGGCGAGCCGCACCTACTCCGCCGAGGCCACGGCGGAGCGGCTCGTGCGGGGTGTCGAGCGCCGGGCGCCCGCCGTCTACGTACAGTCCTGGCTGCGCGGCGTCCAGGCGGCGCGCGTGCTCCTGCCGGGCCTGGTCACCTGGCGGGCCCGGCGCACCCTGGGCGACCTGGAGGAGCGCGCCGACATCACCGACACGGGCCTGCTCGGGGAGGGCGGCCGCGCCGACGAGAGCGCGGAACGCGACCCGGCGCCGCGCTGAGCCCGCCGGCATCCCGTCGCCCGCGGGGCGGTCAGCGCAGGCTGGCCAAGTCCGCCTCCCGGCGACAGCCGAGCGCTCATCGGCTACCCGGGGCTCCTGGGGCTCATCGATCCGGCGGTGCGAGGCGCAGCCCGGCCCCGCACCGGCTGTCCGGCTCGCACCTGGTGCGGCTGCGGCGTGCGCTGCCGACGATGTGCGCTTGAGCTCGGCCTTGGACGCCGCCGGGAGATTGACATCCGCACCGGCCACCCACCATGCTTGAATTAATGCATTAACACAAGCATGGTGGAGCCGAGGAAGGCGACGTGATCGACTACCGGATCGACCGCGGCAGTGGCGTACCGGCCTATGTGCAGATCGTCGAGCAGACCGAACGGGCGCTCCGGATGGGCACGCTGCAGGTCGGGGACAAGCTGCCCACGGCGAGGGAGGTGGTGGCGGCGACCGCCATCAACCCCAACACCGTGCTGCGGGCCTACCGCGACATGGAGCAGGCCGGTCTGGTCGAACTGCGCCGTGGCCTCGGCACCTTCGTGACGCGGTCGCTCGCCCGGCCGGGCGCGGAGGACGACTCCCCGGTGCGCCAGGAGCTCACCGGCTGGCTGGCCCGCGCCCGGGCCGCGGGGCTGGAGCGGGCCGATGTCCTGGCCATGGTCACAGCCGCCCTGGACGCCCACGACAACGAGCACGACGGCACGACCCCGGGCCACCGGGACGAACGGAGGAGGAACGCATGACCTGGGCTGACGCGTCGGCCGCACTGTGCGCCACAGGACTGGGGTTCCGGTACCGGCGGCGGGGCGGCTGGGTCCTGCGGGACTGCGAGTTCACCGTGCCCGGCGGTCGCATCGTCGCACTCGTCGGACGCAACGGCGTCGGCAAGAGCACGCTGCTGCAACTGGCCAGCGGCCTGCTGCGGCCCGGGTCCGGGCACATGCGGGTGGCCGGCGCCGTCCCCGGCACGGCCGAGGCCCGCACCCGTGTCGCGCTGCTCACCCAGGACAAGCCGCTCTACCCGCGGGCCACCGTGGCGGACACCCTGCTGATGGGAGAGAAGCTGAACGGCTCGTGGGACCGGACCACCGCCGAGCGGGTCGTGCGCGAGGGCGGCATTCCCCCGCACGCGCGTGTCGGCGAGCTGTCCCCCGGGCGGCGCACTCGCGTGGCGCTCGCCCTGGCACTCGGCAAGCGGCCCGACCTCCTGCTGCTCGACGAGCCGTTGGCCGACCTCGACCCCGTGGCGCGACGCCAGATCATGACGGAGCTCATGGCCGAGGCCGCGGAGCGCGGCATGAGCATCGTGCTGGCCTCCCATGTCCTGCCCGAACTCGAGGAGACCTGCGACTGGGTACTGGCCCTGCGGGACGGCCGCGTCGAGCTGAGCGAGGACGCCGAGGCACTGCGTGAGAGCCACGCCGTACTGATCGGGCCCGCCGGGCAGGCCGACACCCTGGCCGGAGCGCACACCGTCGTGCAGCGCCGCACCGCCGGCAGGCAGCTGACCGCCCTCATACGGCAGCGGGGACCGCTGCCCGGCGACTGGCACGTGGAACGGCCCCGACTGGAGGACGTCCTCATCGGCTACCTCGGGGCCGACGAGCCCGGGCACCCCGCCACCGATCCCGCCGGGCGGACGGAGGCCGCGGCGTGAAGGGCTCCCTCTGGCTCGCATGGCGCCAGCAGCGCGTGTCGGTCGGCATCGCCACGGCCGTCGTGCTCGTCGCCGCGGCGATCGCCGCATACCACCGCTCGGGCATGCTGGACGCCCTGCACAGCGGGCTGTTCGACCACTGCGGCCGAGGGCCGCTGAAGTGCACACGATCCGCCACCGGCCAGCCCCTGCTCCTCGACGTCGAGCCGCTGAAGTACCTCGGCGCGCTGAACATCGCCCTGCCCGTCGTGATCGGCGTCTTCTGGGGCGCCCCTCTGCTGGGCCGCGACCGCGAACTGGGCACCCACCGCATGGTCCTCTCCCAGGGCGTGAGCCGAGGCCAGTGGTTCGCCTCCCGGTTCGCCCTGGCCGCGGTGGCCACGGTCGCCCTCTCCGGACTGCTCGCCGGAGTGTTCTCCTGGTGGTGGCGACCTGCCGCCGACCGGAGCTACGGCCTGTTCTGGTACGACGTCACGGCCCTGAGCGGCTCGGGCCCCCGTGTCGTCGCGGCCGCCCTGTTCGGCCTGGCGGCCGGCACCCTGCTGGGCCTGCTGGCCCGCCAGGTCCTGGCGGCGATGGGCCTGACCTTGCTGGTGACGGGGTCGACGACGCTCCTGATGGAGTGGACGCACCATGCCCGGCTGCTGGTCCCGCCGCACACCTACGTCAGCGCCGGCATCGTCCCCAAACCGCTCATGGGGGATAGGTGGTCGACCGGTGTCTACGGCCTGATCACCGCCTCCGGCCGCCACGACGACATCACGAACTGCCCCTTCCCGTCAGGCGCCGAGCTCAAGGACTGCATGGCGGCGCACGGGTACGCGGCCCGCTTCTACGAGGCCAACCCGGCCGGTGACTACTGGACCTTCCAGTGGATCGACACCGCCGTCCTCGGTGGCCTCGCGGTGCTGCTCACGGTCGTCGCCGTGCTGCTCCTGCGACGCCGCGTCTGACCGCGGCGGCCGAATCGGCGCCGTCCGCTCCACCGCGTCATCTCCCTCTTCCCCCTCACCCGCACCCCTGTTGTACGGAGGCCGCTTCGCCATGCCCGCCGACGCCACGTCACCGAAGAAGCTGAGGAACAACCGCTCCGCCCTCACCCACAAGGCCGGCTACGCCCTGCGCCACCCCGGGCGCATCGTCCCGTACCTGCGCCGAGCCGGCCGGGACGCGTGGCTGCACCTCAAGAACCCCGACCACGTCGGCTACTACCGCGCGGTCATGGCCTCGGACACCCGCCGCAACCCGGAGGCCGCCGTCGGCAGCCAGACCCACGACCGCTGGCTGGCGCTCGGGCGGATGCAGTTCGACTACCTCGTCGAACACGGGCTGCGCCCCGGCCACCGCATGCTCGACATCGGCTGCGGCAACCTGCGCGGCGGGTGGCGCTTCATCAGCCACCTCGACCCCGGCGACTACTACGGCATCGACATCTCGCCCGACATCCTGATAGCCGCCAAGAAGACCCTCGTCGAGCGCCGGATCCAGGACAAGCTGCCGCATCTGACCATCACCGGCGACCTCACCCTGGACTTCCTGCCCGACGACCACTTCGACGTCGTCCACGCGCACAGCGTCTTCTCCCACTCGCCTCTGGAGGTCATCGACCAGTGCCTGGCGCACGTCGGCCGTGTGCTGACCGACACCGGGTTCTTCGACTTCACCTTCGACCGCACCGAGGGCACCGAACACCAGGTGCTGCGCGAGGACTTCTACTACCGCACCGAGACCCTCTTGGAACTGGCGCGGGAGCACGGTCTGCACGCGCGGTTCATGGAGGACTGGGAGGCGCGCCCGCACGGCCAGTCGAAGATACGCGTCAGCCGCTCCCCCCTGCCCACCGCCTGAGATGGCCTCCGACACGCCTCCCGGTCCCCGGAGCGGACCGGCGCGCCTGGCCGCGATCGACGGGCTGCGCCTGGTGGCCGCGCTGATGGTGGCCGCGTACC
Source organism: Actinacidiphila sp. bgisy167 (assembly GCF_057707665.1). Classification (NCBI taxonomy): domain Bacteria; kingdom Bacillati; phylum Actinomycetota; class Actinomycetes; order Kitasatosporales; family Streptomycetaceae; genus Actinacidiphila; species Actinacidiphila sp. bgisy167. The sequence continues at coordinate 27,216 of NZ_JBYIQP010000051.1, forward strand.
ACTTCGTCGGGACACCCACCCCGCACTTCTGGGGGAAGACCGAACTCCGGGATCTCGCGCCCTTCCTGCACGAGATCAGCCGCTACGGCTGGCTCGGCGTCGAGTTCTTCTTCGTCATCAGCGGATTCGTCATCTGCATGAGCTGCTGGGGGCGGACTCCCGCACAGTTCACCGTCTCCCGCGTCACCCGGCTCTTCCCTGCCTACTGGTGCGCCGTACTCCTCGTCGTCGCGCTCGTCCTCGTCTCGCGGATGGGCCACTGGGCCGCCGCCACCCGCGTCGACCCGCGGACCGTCCTGGGCAACCTCACGATGGCTCCGGGGCCGCTCGGACTCGACCTGGTCGACGGAGTCGCCTGGACGCTCTGGGTGGAGGCCCGCTTCTACCTGCTGATGGCCGTGCTGCTCGTCTTCGGGCTGTCGTACCGGCGGGTCGTGGTCTTCTGCGGAGGCTGGCTCCTGGCCGGCGTCATCGCCCTCGAACTCCACTCGCCCCTGATCGACGAATTCGTCCAGCCCCGCTACACCGGCCTCTTCGTCGCCGGAATCGTGCTGTACCTCATGCACAGGTTCGGGCAGAGCCTCCTGCTGTGGCTGCTGCTGGGCTTCGCCTGGTCCTACGAACTCACCGTGCTCGAACTCCGGGTGGCCGACCACGCCACCGTTCCCCCCGGCGAGAGCCGGCCCTCCTGGGCCGTCTGCGCGGCCGTGGTCACACTGTGCCTCGCGCTGGTGGCGCTGGCCGGTGTCGGACCGCTGACCAGGCTGCGATGGCGTTGGCTGGTCAGCGCCGGAGTACTCACCTACCCCTTCTACCTCGTCCACCAGAGCATCGGGATTCCCGTGGCCAAGGGGCTGCTCCGGGCCTTTCCCGGGCTGGGGCCGCTGCCGTCGATGGCGGTGTCCGTCCTCTGCATGCTGGGGCTGTCGATGCTCATCCACACGACGGTGGAGCGTCGGCTCGGGCGCCTGCTGAGGCGGCACCTGGCACTCGACATCCAGCGTCAGGCCCGCGCCGCGAAGCCGACTCCCACCCGTGCGGAAGTCACGGGCTGAACTCGAGCCCTGGCGGCGGGGCTCCCCCGAAGGCCGGCGCACGGCGCGGCAGGCCACCGCCCGATCGGGATCAGACGAGTTCCAGCCCGCCGTCGACCGTGACGACCTGGCCGGTCATGTGCGTCCGTACGGGCTCGGCGACCCGCAGGATCCACTCGGCGACATCCCTGGGTTCGGCGAGGCGGCCCATCGGGATACGGTCGCGTTCCTGGCCGATCATCGACTCGATCTCCTCGGGGGAGAGCCCCGCGGCCACCATGACGTCCGTGTCGGTCGGGCCGGGGGCTACCGCGTTCACCCGGACGCCTTCCGGCGCCAGCTCGAGGGCCCAGGTGCGGGTCAGCTGCTCCAGCGCGCTCTTGGTCGCGGCGTAGTGGCCGCCGCCGGGCAGCGGACGGTGGCCGTAGGTGCTGGACACGTTGACGATGGAGCCCGAGGTCTTCCGCAGGTGGGGAAGGGCCGTGTGGGCGAGCAGGCTCGGCGCGGTCACATTGAGCGCGAAAAGCCGGTCGATCACCGCGCGGTCGGTGTCCGCCAGGGGCATGACGGCCGTGGCGCCGGCGTTGTTCACCAGGACGTCGAGGCGCCCCCACCGCTCCACGGCGGCGTCGACGGCCGTGGCGGGGGCGCCGTCCGCGCAGATGTCGAGCGGCAGCACCTCGATGCCGCCGTGCTGCCGGGCGGTCTCCTCCAGAGCGTCCCTGCGCCGGCCCACGCCGAGGACCTTCGCCCCCGCCTCCGCGAGGGCGAGGGCGGTGGCCCGGCCGATTCCCGAGCCGGCGCCGGTGACGATCGCGGTGCGCCCCGAGAAGCGCTGGTCGGCAGAACTGGTCATGTCGGTTCCCTGATCCTTTGACGTTCGATGTTCGTCGTACATCGAACAATCTAACCCAGGAACGGTGCGTCCGGAGATCGGACGCGAGGGATGAACATCACATATCTACAGATATCGACTCCCGTTTCGTGTCACACGGTATGCCGGGAACGCTGTGTCGGTGTGCGCCCCGGTGGCGCCGAGGCCTCCGGCGGCAGGCCAGGCGCGCTGTCTGCCGCAAAGGTACGTTAAGCACGTAGATGCATTCACCGGTCATAGGCATCTGAAGATGGGCAAAGCCATGAAAATCGCAGTCATCGGCGGGACCGGGCTCATCGGCTCGCAGGTCGTCAAGGACCTTCAGAAGGCCGGGCACGAGGCCGTGCCGCACTCCCTGTCCACCGGAGTGGACCTCCTGAGCGGAGAGGGCGTCGTGGAGGCCGTCGCGGGCGCCGACGTCGTGGTCAACCTCACGAACTCGCCGACCTTCGACGAGGCCTCGCCCGCCTTCTTCCAGACGTCCATGGACAACCTGGTCGCCGCGAGCGAGAAGGGCGGCGTCGGGCACCTGGTCGTCCTCTCGATCGTGGGCGTCGACCAGGTGCCGGAGCTGGACTACTACCGGGCCAAGGTGCTCCAGGAGGACATCCTCAAGGCGAGTGCGATCCCCTACTCCATCGTCCGCGCCACGCAGTTCATGGAGTTCATGGAAGCGACGATGTCCTGGACCACCGACGGCGACACCGTACGGCTGCCGCGGACGCCGCTCCGGCCGATCGCCGCCGCCGACGTCGCGCGGATGGTCGCCGAGGTCGCCTCGGGCCCTCCGCTCAACGGGACCGTGAACATCGCCGGGCCGGAGATCTTCCCCCTCGACGAGATCGGCCGGATCACCATCGCGGCCAAGGGCGACGGACGCACCGTCGTCGTCGACGACTCCGCCGGCATGTTCGCCGTGCCCCGGGGCGACGTCCTCACCGGCGGCAGCGACGTCCGCGTCGCCCCGACCCACTACCGGGACTGGCTGTCCTGAGCGACCGGTGCGCCCCGGACGCCGGCCGCGCCGACCGAGGACGAAGCAGTGGATGACGTCGAGGACCTCCAGGAGGCGCAGGAGGAGTTCCAGGCCGCCCGCGGCAGCCTGTTCGGCATCGCCTACCGGATGCTCGGCAGCGTGAGCGAGGCCGAGGACGTCCTGCAGGACGCCTGGATCCGCTGGCAGACCTACGACCGGGCCAAGGTGGAGAATCCCCGGGCGTTCCTCGCGACGACGGTCACCAGGCTCGCGATCAACGTCCTGCAGTCGGCCAGGTCCCGCCGTGAGACCTACGTCGGGCCCTGGCTGCCGGAGCCGGTGGACACCGAGAGCGATCCCGCGCTGGGCGCCGTCAACGGGGAGGCCCTCGAGGTCGCCGTGCTGATGCTGCTGGAGAAGCTCACACCCGCCGAACGCGCGGCCTACGTCCTTCGGGAGGCGTTCGACTACCCGTACGCGCAGATCGCCGAGGTCCTCGGCCAGTCCCATGCCAATGCCCGCCAACTGGTGAGCCGGGCCCGCAAGCACCTGGCCGCGGAGAAGCGGTCGAGCATCGTGGCCGCAGACCACCAGCGGTTCCTGACGGCGTTCGTGGCGGCGGCCAGGGCGGGGGACGTGGGTGTGCTGGAGGAGATGTTCGCGGAGGACGTCGTGTCGTACTCCGACGGGGGCGGCGAGGTGCGGGCGTCGAAGTTCCCCGTGGTCGGCCGTCAGCGCGTGGCCAGGTACATCCACGCCTTCGCCGACCGCTTCTGGGCCGGCGTCGTCCTCGAGCCGCTGCAGGTGAACGGCCGGCCGGCCATGAGGCTGTCCCGCGACGGCGCCGTCGTCGCCGTCGTCACGGTGAGCGTGACACCGGAGGGCATCGACCGGGTGATGTGGATGATGAATCCGAGGAAACTCGCCGTTCTGCAGGCGTGAGCTTCGGCCCCGGCGCCCCGTCCGCGAGCGGGACCGGGGCGCCGCAGGCCGTTGCCGTCAGTCGACGAAGTACGAGTCGTGCTTGTCCAGGAAGGCGGCGCGTTCCTCCGGCGAGGCGTCCGCCAACTGGGACAGCTTCTCGAAGTACTCCTCGCGCGGCGCGCCGGGTGTGAAGAGCAGCAGCATCTCGGCCGGGGCGTCGGAGTCGTTGCGGAAGGCGTGCAGCCCGCCCTGCGGCACGTGCAGGAAGTCGCCCTCCTGCGCGTCGACCCACTCCTCGCCGTCGTAGAGGCGCACGGTGCCGTCGAGGATGAAGAAGGACTCCGAGATGGTGCGGTGGAAGTGCGTCCTCGGCCCACCCGCGTTCGGCCTCATCATGACGCGGTAGAGCCCGAACTCGCCCCGCGTCATGTCCGACGTCGCCAGGTAGTGGATGCCGTCTCCGGCCTTGCCGACGTCCGGCGCGGTGCCCGCCGGGCGGAAGTTCGCGTTGATCTCGCCGGTGTCCCCGAAGTACACCTGCTGTGGGTACGACATGCCTACCATCCCTTGCTCGCGCCGGGTGCGCCGCGGCGCACCCGCAGGGGCGGGTGCCGGCCACTGCGGCCGTCGGCGGCCACGCCCCTGCGTAAGGAGACCGGAGCCCCCGCGCCGGTGTGACAGCGGGTGCGGCGGCCCGGATGCCGGGCCCTGCCTTGGGCGCGGCGCGGCGGACGTGCAGGCCCGGAAGGTGCGGGGGACCGTGCGGTGCCGGGCGCCCGGCCCGAAGCCGCTGACGGCGACGAGCCCGACGACGTCGGGTCGCCGAGCCCGCATCGACGTCTCGCCGCGGCCGCACCGACGTCTCGCCGCTGCTCTCCAGCCTAACGGCGCGGGATGTCGGGCGCGTCCCGCTGAGCTCGTCGGACCGGTGGAAGCGCACGCCGGCGACGACGGTCCCCCGTCGGCCGTCACACCGAAGGGGGCTGACCGGTCTTCTCTGTGACGCAGAGAAACAGAGGGAACCATGCGCGAGATCCTGATCGTCGGCGGCGGCTACGCGGGCTTCTACACGGCCTGGGGTCTGGAGAAGAAGCTCCGGCCCGGGGAAGCACGGGTCACCGTCGTCGACCCGCGTCCCTACATGACCTACCAGCCCTTCCTGCCCGAAGTGACCGCCGGTTCAGTGGAGGCACGCCACGCCGCCGTATCGCTGCGGCGCCACCTGCGCACGTCGCGCCTGATCGCGGGGAGCGTGACCGGCATTCGGCACGCCGACCGGAAGGTGACCGTGCGGCCGGTGAAGGGCGAGGAGTACGAACTCCGCTACGACACACTGGTCGTCACCGCCGGCGCCGTGACCCGCACCTTCCCCGTCCCGGGCCTGGCCGAGAACGCCATCGGCCTCAAGCACGTCGAGGAGGCGGTCGCCATCCGCGACCGGCTGCTGACGGCGTTCGACCAGGCGGCCTCGCTGCCGCCCGGTCCCGAGCGGCGCAAGCTGCTCACCGTCACCTTCGTGGGCGGCGGCTTCTCCGGCGTCGAGGGCTTCGGCGAGCTGCTGTCGCTGGCGACCGCGATGCTCCGGTCGTACCCCGAACTGAGCCTGGGGGAGCTGTCGTTCCACCTGGTCGAGGCCCGGGGCAGGATCCTGCCCGAGGTGAGCGACGAGCCCGGCGCCTGGGTCGTGCGCCACCTGGAGCGCCGCGGCGCCCATGTGCACCTGAACACCCGGCTGCTCTCCGCCGAGGACGGACATGTCGTGCTCTCCAGCGGGGAGGAGTACGACTCGGAGCTCATCGTCTGGACCGCGGGCAACGCATCGAACCCCGTGGTGCACAACCACACCGACCTCCCGGTCGACGAGCGCGGGCTGCTCGTCGTGCGACCCGACCTGCGGGTGGGCACGGACGCCGAGGCGGTGCCGGACGTGTGGGCGGCCGGGGACGACGCGGCGGTGCCCGACCTCGCGTCGCCCGTGCCGGGAGCGCACACGGTGCCCAACGCCCAGCACGCCGTGCGGCAGGGCAGGCGGCTGGCCGGGAACATCGTCGCGAGCCTGCGCGGCGGCGCCGTCCGCGACTACCGCCACAGCAGCCTGGGCGTGGTCGCCACGCTGGGCCTGGGGCGCGGCATCTTCCAGTACAAGGGCATCGTCATCAAGGGCTTTGCGGCCTGGCTGATGCACCGCGGCTACCACGTACTCGCCGTGCCGACATGGGAGCGGAAGGTCAGGGTGCTCACCGTGTGGCTCACCGCCGCCATGTTCGGCCGGGACCTCGTCTCGCTCGCCTCGGTGCAGCACCCGCGGGACGCCTTCGTCACCAGCGCCGCCCCCGAGAGGCCCCTGCGGCGGACGGACGACCGCGCGACCGCCTGACGGCGCGTCCGTCGCCTCCAGGGGCTTGGCGAGCTCCTGGAGGCGACGCGTGTCCGGACGCGCACCCTCCGACCGTCGCCGTGTCACCCTCCGTGATCCCGGCGTTCGCGCACACGGACAGGGGGCGGGAGTGAACACCGTGTCACGCGTCGCGATAGAGCATGGGGAATTAAGCGTGCGCTGCCCCGTCAGGTGCCGAAAGTCGTTGGTGGTATGCGGCTTACACCCGGTATGCGATATGTAGAGGCGGTGGGTTCCGGGCTCCTGAGTGCCTGTGTGAAGCCGACCGGTTTCGTTGTTTCCGTTGTCGTTGACGCTCTTCTCCTTCCTTTCTGTCACATGACCGGGCTCCAGGCGGTCTATTCAGTGGATGTGATGGGAGAAATAGTGACGTTCAGTGACCGGAGCCCGGTGCAGTGGCCAACCCTGTGAAACAACGTGTGACATCTTCTCGTCGCACGGCCGGGGGCTGCCCGACCATGGCCTCTGATCGGATGGGTGACGTGTGCGCGTGCCCACCGCCCGGCAGCGGAGAGGCCCTGCCGGGGGACGGCAGCCCCGACACGGCGGACGGCGAGCCACCCGCGTCACCCCAGGGTCTCGACGAGGCCGCAGGCGTCTTCATGGGACTCCAGCCCCGTCTGTTCGGCATCGCGTACCGCGTGCTCGGCAGTGCGGTCGAGGCCGAGGACGTGGTGCAGGAGGTCTGGCTGCGCTGGCAGAGGACCGACCGCTCCGCCGTGCTCAACCCGGCCGCCTTCCTCTCCACCACGACGACCCGCCTCGCCATCAACGTCGCCCAGTCGGCCCGGGTGCGGCGGGAGACCTACGTAGGGCCCTGGCTACCCGAGCCCGTCGACACGAGTGCGGACCCCGAGGTGGGCGCTCAGCGGGCCGAGGCAGTGGAACTCGCCCTGCTGCTGGTGCTGGAACGGCTGACCCCCGCCGAACGCGCCGCCTATGTGCTGCGGGAGGCCTTCGACTACGAATATCCGGAGATCGCCGACATACTGCAGGTCAGTCTCGTCAATGTGCGCAAGATCGTCAGCCGGGCCCGCAGGCATGTGACGGGAGAGCCGAGGGCCGATGTGGACGCCGCCGAGCACCGACGTCTGCTGCGGGTCTTCGTCTCCGCGGCCAGGACCGGGGACGTCGCGCCCCTGGAGGCCCTGCTCGCGCCGACCGCCGGGGGCCGGCGACGAGAGTGCGACGGCCTGGCCGGTGCGGGACCGGCCCTGGTGGCCGCAGGCGGGGTCAGGAGCCGGTGACGAGGCCCACCGGGCGAGCCGGGGGGTTCCAAGGCCGGAGCTTGTCGGGGTTCAGCACGACCCAGACCACGGTTCTCCGCCATGACCGCGCAGGCGGCGCACGTCACAACACGGCCGCCCGACCGGTCGTATGCGCGGAAGGCGCACAAAGAGTGCCGTTTTGCGATCCGCCGTAGGTGAATCATGAATGGTGACACGAACATCGGAAGCGGTAGCCGTCCCGCCGGGCCGCATCAGGGGGCAGGGGCACGGGGGCGAAGGCCGCGGCCTGGTTCCGCGGGCGTCTGGGCGCCGAGACCGACCCCCGATCGTCCGTCAGGCAGAAGGTGCTTCCCAGTCACTGGTCCTTCATGCTGGGGGAGATATCCCTCTACAGCTTCTTCGTCCTCGTCCTGACGGGCGTCTACCTCTCTCTGTACTTCCACCCGTCCATGACGCCGGTGGAATACCACGGCAGTTATGCGCCGCTGCGGGGCCGGACGGTGTCCGAGGCCTTCGACTCCACGATGCGCATCTCCTTCGACGTGCGCGGGGGCCTGCTCATACGCCAGGCCCACCACTGGGCGGCGCTGATCTTCGTCGCCAGCATGCTCGCCCACATGCTGCGGGTCTTCTTCACCGGCGCGTTCCGCAAGCCGCGCGAACTCACCTGGGTGCTCGGCTTCTCGCTGCTCGTCCTCGGCATGTTCGAGGGCCTGACCGGCTACGACCTCCCCGACGACCTGCTGTCCGGGACCGGGCTCATGGTCGTGAACGGGACCACCCTCTCCGTCCCCGTCGTCGGCACCTACCTGTCGATGTTCCTCTTCGGCGGCGCGTACCCGGGCACGGAGCTGATCGCGCGCTTCAACACGCTGCACGTCGTGGTGATACCCGCCCTCATGGTCGCGCTCCTCGTCGCCCACCTGGTGCTGGCGCGTCGCCACCGGCACACCCAGTACCCCGGTCCCGGCCGTACGGAGCGGAACGTCGTCGGTCTGCCCTGGCGTGTGTACGCGGTGAAGTCGGGAGCGTACTTCCTGCTCGTCGCCGGCGTCATCCTCATCATCGCCTCGAGCGCCCAGATCAACCCCGTCTGGCTGTACGGCCCGTACCGGCCCGACCAGGTCACCGCGGGCTCGCAACCCGACTGGTACATGGGGGTCCTCGACGGACTGCTGCGCGTGATGCCCGGCTGGGAGCCCGCCTTCTGGGGCCACACCTGGGCCCTGGACAACCTCGTTCCCCTCCTCGCCGGCGCCGGGCTCTTCCTCGCCCTGGGCGCCTACCCGTTCGTCGAGGCCTGGGTCACCGGGGACGGCGGGTGCGACCACCATCTGCTCGACCGGCCGCGCAACCGGCCGGTGCGCACCGCCCTGGGGGCGGCCTGGGTCAGCGTGTACGCGGTGGCCCTGCTCGGAGCCGCCAACGACCTGATCGCCGTCCGGCTGCACCTGTCGGTCAACGCCGTGACCTGGGCCGTCAGGATCGGCCTGTTCGCGGTGCCGTTCGCCGTCTACGTCGTGACGAAGCGCTGGGCGCTCGCCCTCCAACGCGCGGACCGTGACCAGGTGCTGCACGGACGCGAGACCGGGACCATCAAGCGGATGCCGTACGGCGCGTATGTGGAGGTGCACCAGCCGCTCGGCCGGGACAAGCTCCACACCCTCACCCAGCACGAGCAGTACGCTCCCGTCCGCCTCTCCCCGGACGGCGATCACGGTCGGGTCGAGCGGCTGCGGGCGCTGCTCAGCAGGGGGCTCTACGGACCGGGCACGCAGATTCCCAGGCCGACCGTGCGGGAGTACGAGGAGTCCGTCCATCACGGTGGCGGTGACGGCGACGGCGACGGCGGAGTTTCGCGGTGATCTGTGACGTTTTCGCGTGTTCTCCTGTCCTTCAGGGTGAAGAAAAACGCACGAAAGTGTCGACTTTGGGAGTTCGCAGATGAGCAAGCCCGTTCTCGAGCCCGCGGCCCAGGCCGTGGCGGACGCCACGGCGAAGCCGCCTTTCCTCCACGAACTCGGTCCGGAGCGCGCCCGCAGGGTGCTCGACGACCTCCAGGCGGCACCGGTCGAGAAGTACGAGGTCCAGGAGAAGTGGCTCACGGTGCCGGCCCAGGTGGGTGACGTCCGGGTGCGCGTCGTCAAGCCCGTGGGCGCGGACGAGGTCCTGCCGGTCGTGCTGTATGTGCACGGCGGAGGCTGGGTGCTCGGCAACGCCGGGACCCACGACCGTCTCGTGCGGGAGATCGCCGTCCTGGCGCGCGCCGCGGTGGCGTTCGTGGAGTACGACCGCTCCCCAGAGGCCCGCTACCCGGTCGCGATCGAGCAGGCGTACGCGACGGCCCGCTGGGTCATCTCCGAGGGCGCGGACGAGGGCCTGGACGCCTCCCGTATGGCCGTCGCCGGCGACTTTGTCGGCGGCAACATGGCCGCCGCCCTGGCCATCATGGCCAAACAGCGCGGCGACGTGTCCCTCGTCCACCAGTCGCTCTACTACCCGGTGACCGACGCGGCCCAGGCACCGACAGCTACCGGGAGTTCGCGCACGGCCCGCATCTGACCGCCAAGGCCATGGCCTGGTTCTGGGACTGCTACACCACCGACCCGGCGGAGCGGGCACAGATCACCGCCTCGCCGCTGCGGGCGAGCCTGGCGGACCTCGAGGGGCTGCCGCCCGCGCTGGTCATCACCGACGAGAACGACGTCCTGCGCGACGAGGGCGAGGCATACGCCCGCAAACTGACCCTGGCCGGCGTCCCCACGGTCAGCGTCCGCTACAACGGCACGCTGCACGACTTCATGATGCTCAATCCCGTCCGTTCCACGCAGGCGACCGCCGCCGCGGTGGCGCAGGCGACCCGCACGCTGCACGCCGCGCTGCACACGGACTGACCACCACCGGATAGCGGAGCCGGGCCGCGCCGTCCCGGAGGCCGGCGGGGAGTAACCCCCGCTCCGGGCCGCCCCCACCGCGGCCCGGCGGGAGGCGCCGCCCGCCGGTATCTCAAGCGGCCCGGAACCGCACGTCCCCTCCGGCGGCCGCGAGCCACTCCACCCGTAACGGCGGTCACCGCCGTGTCCACCACCGGCCTTTGTCCCCAGGCCGGATGACACCTTTGTCCCCTGCCTCGAAAGGGCCGATCCTGTGAACCGTCATGCCTGTTACCGGACCATCCGGACCCCGTTCACCGTGCTGGCGACGGTGACCGTCGCCGCCGGTCTCCTCAGCGCTGTCGTGGCGCCCGCCGGCGCCGCCAAGGGCCGCGCCCATGCCCCCACGCAGCACCGCAAGCCGACCGTCGTCCTCGTCCACGGCGCGTTCGCCGACTCCTCGAGCTGGAACGGCGTCGTCAAGAGGCTGAAGCACGCCGGCTACCCCGTGGTGGCCGCGGCCAACCCGCTGCGCGGGCTGAGCAGCGACGCCGCCTACGTCAGGGAACTCGTGGACAGCGTCGAGGGCCCCGTGGTGCTCGCCGGCCACTCCTACGGCGGCGCCGTGATCTCCAACGCCGCCTACGGCTCGGACAAGGTCAAGGCCCTCGTCTACCTCGCCGCCTTCCAGCCCGACAAGGGCGAGGACGCCTTCACCCTGTCGCTGAAGTTCGACGGCAGCACGCTGGGCGGCGCGCTCAAGCAGACGCCGGTCACCATGCCGGACGGCTCCAAGGGCGTGGACCTCTCCATCGACCAGGCCGCGTTCCACGAGTAGTTCGCCGCGGACGTCCCTGCGCCCACCGCGCAGATCATGGCCGCCACGCAGCGCCCTGTGTCCGGTACCGCGCTGAACGAGCCCTCCGGTGAGCCCGCGTGGAAGACCATCCCGTCCTGGGCCCTCGTGGCCTCCGCCGACCGGAACATCCCCCGCAACCTCCAGGTCTTCATGGCCGAGCGCGCCGAGTCCCACGTCGAGGAGGTCCGGTCCTCCCATGCGGTGAGCGTGTCACACCCGAAGGAGTCGGCCCGCATCATCGAGGAAGCCGCGCGGTCGGTCCGCTGACGGCGGCCCGGTGGCCGCGCCTGCGGAGCGGCGCATCAGGCACCGACGCAGGCCGCGCCCAGGCCGCGCCCAGGCGGCGCGGCAGCGCGTGGAGCTCACCCGCGCATGGCCGGGACGCCGGCCGCCCGCTCCGCGCGCTCGGTCAGCGCGAGGAGGCCGACCGCGGGCTTCGACGCGAGCGCGTCAGCCGCGAGCGCACCCGCGTCGACCGCCTCGGCGGGCCGGTCCGCCGACCGCGCGAACCCTGTGACCACCCAGCGGCCGCCGGCGGGCGATGCCGAGTCCTCACGCCACGCCCAGCGCGCTCCGTGCGCGCTGACCAGGAACTCTCCGACGCAGGCGGTCAGCAGCCCGTGCAGCCGCGTCCAGTCCTCCCCGTCGAGGAGAGCGGGTATCTCGCGGGCCAGGATCTCGTCGAGTACCCGGACCGCCCCGACGGGATCGGTCCGCAGCATCCCGGGAGCGTGCCCGTGACCGGCCAGGAGGTCGCGGACCCGGCCATGGCATGCGGCGGCCCACTCGGCGACGTCCAGGGCGGCGGTATCGGCACTCATACCCGCAGGGATATCAGAGCCGGTCCGACCGGCCGCGCGCAGCCCCCCACGTCGCCAAGCGATATTGCGTTGTCGGGCCCCGAGGCTCCACGAGAGCATCCGAGGATGGACGCACCCGCCGAGATCCTCAGCTCCGAACGAGTCCACCTGCGCCGCTGGCACGCCGGCGACCTCGACGCCCTGGACCGCGCCATCAGCGAGTCCCTGCACCACCTGATTCCCTGGATGCCCTGGGCCGCCGCCCACGGGAGGGACGACACCGCCGCGTACCTGGCCCGCAGCGACGAGGAGTGGGCGGCCGGCGAGGGCTTCGCCTACGCCATCACGTCGCAGGGCGCCGTGATCGGCAGCTGCGGCCTCCACCGCCGCATCGGCGCAGGCGGTCTGGAGATCGGGTACTGGCTCCACCCCGCGTGGACCGGGCGCGGCCTCGCCACACAGGCCGCCGCTGCCCTCGTCGGCCAGGGCTTCGCGCTGCCCGGCATCGACCGGCTGGAGATCTGCCACGACGCCGCCAACACGGCCAGTGGTGCTGTCGCCCGGCGCCTCGACTTCACCGAGGCCGCGCGCTTCCCCGTGCCGCAGGGGCCCGCCACTCCAGGGGAGTCCGGGGTCGACGTCGTGTGGCGGATGACGGCCGACCAGTGGCGTCCGCCCGTGCCGGACCCCGCTCCATAGCGGCGGCGCGGATCGGTCAGGAATGGAGAAGCCCCCCGGAGCGGGCCGCGGCTAGCGTGATGGCCATGGACATCACCATTCACTGGACGTTCCTCCCGCACACCGACCCCGAGGCCACGCTGGCCTTCTACCGGGACCTCCTCGGCTTCAAGGTCCGCAGTGACGTCGGCTACGGCGACATGCGCTGGATCACCGTCGGCCCCGCCGACCAGCCCGGTACGTCGATCGTCCTCGAGCCGCCCGCCGCCGATCCGGGCATCACCGAGGACGAGCGCCGCACCATCACCGGGATGATGGCCAAGGGCACCTACGCCCGTGTCGTTCTGGCCACACCCGACCTCGACGGGGTCTTCGAGCAGCTGGTCGCCGGCGGCGCCGAGGTCGTCCAGGAGCCGACGGAGCAGCCGTACGGGGTCCGCGACGCGGCGTTCCGCGACCCGGCGGGCAACATGATCCGCTTCAACGAGGTCCGCTGACCGGTCTGTGAGGCCCCGCTCCCGGTGCCGTGCCGGCAGTGCCCGCGGTTCCCTCCCGGGAACCCGCCCGCCGCGCGTTCCGTTCGACGGAGACCCGGGACGGGACCGCGACGGAGATCCGGGACGGGACCGCGACGGGGACGGGCCGGGCCGGCCGGGACCGCGACGCGGACACAACGGGAGCGGAGCGGCCCGGCGGACGGCTACCGTGGCCGCGACCGCCCGACGCGCGACCGCAGGGCGCGCACCGCCCGCGGCGGGCCGGAGACGGCCCGCGACATCCACGGGGACCGCGTGGCGGCGCCCCGCGCACACGAGACAGATGGAGAGACGACCAGCATGGCCGAGAAGGCGGACGCGCAGTCGCCTGCGCCGCACGTTGCCGACAGCCACGATCTGATCCGCGTGTACGGCGCGCGTGAGAACAACCTCAAGGACGTCAGCGTCGAGATCCCCAAGCGCCGGCTGACGGTGTTCACCGGTGTCTCCGGCTCCGGCAAGAGCTCGCTCGTCTTCAACACGATCGCCGCGGAGTCCCAGCGGCTGATCAACGAGACCTACAGCGCCTTCGTGCAGGGCTTCATGCCGACGCTGGCGCGGCCCGAGGTGGACGTCCTCGACGGGCTGACGACCGCGATCACCGTCGACCAGCAGCGGCTGGGCGCCGACCCCCGCTCCACGGTCGGCACCGTCACCGACGCCAACGCCATGCTGCGCATCCTCTTCAGCCGGTTGGGCACCCCGCACATCGGCCCGCCCAGCGCCTACGCCTTCAACGTCCCCTCCGTCCACGCCAGCGGCGCGATCACCGTCGAGCGCGGCGCGAGCAGGGCCGAGAAGGTCGTCTTCACCCGCACCGGCGGCATGTGTCCGCGCTGCGAGGGCCGGGGCACGGTCTCCGACATCGACCTCGGCCAGCTCTACGACGCCGCCAAGTCGCTCAACGAGGGCGCCATCACCGTGCCCGGCTACAAGGGCGGCGGCTGGAACTCCCGGCTCTACGCGGAGTCCGGCTTCTTCGACCCGGACAAGCCGATCAGCGAGTTCACCCAGCGCGAGCTGCACGACTTCCTGCACCGCGAGCCGACCCGGATGAAGATCGCCGGGATCAACATGACCTACGAGGGGCTGATCCCGCGGGTCCAGAAGTCGATGCTCTCCAAGGACAGGGAGGCGATGCAGCCCCACGTCCGCGAGTTCGTGGACCGCGCAGTCGCCTTCACCACCTGCCCCGACTGCGACGGCACGCGGCTCAGCGAGGGCGCCCGGGAGTCGAGGATCGCCGGGACCAGCATCGCCGACGCCTGCGCGATGCAGATCAGCGACCTTGTCGAGTGGGTGCGGGGCCTGGACGAGCCCTCGGTCGCCCCGCTGCTCACCAAGCTGCAGCACACCCTCGAGTCGTTCGTGGAGATCGGCCTCGGCTACCTCTCGCTCGAGCGGCCCTCGGGCACGCTCTCGGGCGGCGAGGCGCAGCGCGTCAAGATGATCCGCCACCTCGGCTCCTCCCTCACCGACACCACCTACGTCTTCGACGAGCCCACCACCGGACTGCACCCGCACGACATCCAGCGGATGAACGGCCTGCTGCTGCGCCTGCGCGACAAGGGCAACACCGTGCTCGTCGTGGAGCACAAGCCGGAGACGATCGCCATCGCCGACCACGTCGTCGACCTCGGCCCCGGCGCCGGAACCGCCGGCGGCACCGTCTGCTTCGAGGGCGACGTCGACGGGCTGCGCGCCAGCGGCACCATCACCGGCCGCCACTTCGACGACCGCGCCTCGCTGAAGGAGACGGTGCGCAAGCCCACCGGGCACCTGGAGGTCAGGGGCGCCGCGGCGCACAATCTGCGCGACGTCGACGTCGACGTCCCGCTCGGGGTGCTCACCGTCATCACGGGTGTGGCCGGCTCCGGCAAGAGCTCGCTGGTGCACGGGTCCATCCCCGCCGGCGCCGGTGTCGTGTCCGTCGACCAGAGCCCCATCCGCGGGTCGCGGCGCAGCAACCCGGCGACCTACACCGGGCTGCTCGACCCGATTCGCAAGGCGTTCGCCAAGGCCAACGACGTCAAGCCCGCGCTGTTCAGCGCCAACTCCGAAGGCGCCTGCCCCACCTGCAACGGCGCCGGCGTGGTCTACACGGACCTGGCGATGATGGCCGGCGTCGCCAGCACCTGCGAGGAGTGCGAGGGCAAGCGCTTCCAGGCGTCCGTGCTGGAGTACCACCTCGGAGGGCGTGACATCAGCGAGGTGCTCGCCATGTCGGTCACCGACGCCGAGCGGTTCTTCGGCGCCGGCGAGGCCCACACCCCCGCGGCGCACCGCATCCTCGGCCGACTGGCCGACGTCGGACTCGGCTACCTCAGCCTGGGCCAGCCCCTCACCACGCTGTCCGGCGGTGAGCGGCAGCGCCTGAAGCTGGCCACGCACATGGCCGACAAGGGCGGCGTCTACGTCCTCGACGAACCCACCGCCGGTCTGCACCTCGCCGATGTGGAGCAGCTGCTCGGCCTGCTGGACCGCCTCGTCGACTCCGGCAAGTCCGTCATCGTCGTCGAGCACCACCAGGCGGTCATGGCGCACGCCGACTGGATCATCGACCTCGGCCCCGGGGCGGGCCACGACGGCGGCCGGATCGTCTTCGAGGGCACCCCGGCGGAGCTCGTCGCCGCCCGCTCCACCCTCACCGGCCGCCATCTCGCGGCCTACGTCGGCGCCTGAGGCGCGAGGCAAGGGCGCGACAGCGCGGGGCCGGGGCGAGCGAGCCCCGGCCCTCAGCGCATGGGCGATCGGCGGCGCCGGGCCGCCCGCCCATCGTCCCGGCAGGATGGTGACCCTGGTCGGGAACGCCGAGGGCGGCGGGGTGGCACGCCAGCGACCAGGTCGCGGCGACGAGGTCAGCGTGTTCCGTGCGGTTCGTCTCCGTAGACCTGGGTCACCTCTACGTCCAGAACGGTCGCGATGCGACCGAACGACCAGTAGTAGCCGGTGACCTGCAGGATTTCGACGATCTCGCGATCGCTGAAGTGCCGACGAGCCAGCTCGAAGACTTCGTCGCTCACGCGAGGCTGCTGGACGACCTCCCTCGTCAGGCGAAGGAGGGCCCGTTCTGCCGGAGAGAAGCCCGGGGTTTCGAAATCCCGCTCGCGAATGCTTCGCTGAAGTTCGGGGCCGACTTCGGCCGACACCGCTATCGGGCGGTGCTGGGCAGCGATGAAATCGCACTCAACATATTCCGCCACGGCGAGGATGACGAGCTCGCGGTGGCGTGCTGAGAGCTGAAGCCTGGTGAATTGCGCGCGTGCCAGTTCCACGAAAGGCTTCACGGTCCCGGTCGACAGCGACATCATCTTGACCATCGGGTCCGGTGGCAGTGAGGTCAGGAAGTCACGGACGTCGTCGGGGAAGGAAGCTGTGTCCGGGTCGGGCAGTCGAGGCATGGTGACCATCCAATCGGTTGAGTGGAGCTTTCGGTCGGTGATGGGAAATCCGGCTTCGTTCAGCGTCGCGAATCGGCCGTCGGGAGCGTAGGTTCCCACGATGTAGATTTCGGCCCGTTCGCGCGACCCGTCGTGCTTGACGACGTCGAGCGTGTGACGCTCCGCGTAGCTGGTTCCGCTGCGCAACTCATCGAGCACGACGACCGTTCCCTCTGCGATCTCCGAACGCGCCATGCGTGCCATCTCGGCGAATTCCTCCCGGACGCGGACGTTGCCGCTGTTGCGATGCACATAGCCGGAAGCGAAGTACTTGTCCAGGACGAGATCGACGTCCTGTGTCTGGTCGAAGACCAGCTCCTGGAGGGCGTCGCTGATGCGGGCGTAATTCATGGTGCGTTCCTTTTGTCGAGTGCGGTCACCTCCAGGCCGTCGGCTCCGCGGCGACCAGAAAGACGGGCGACACGACAACCGGACTGAAGGGTCCACTTATAACCGTACTCGATGGTCCGGTTGACTCTCCCGCCTGCCGGATGTGAGTCGAGTCACGGCCGCCACTCGAGCTCTGCGTCGTGGGTCGGCCAGATGGCGTCGAAGATGTGCAGGCTGGTGATCAGGTAGACGCGCACGATGGTCGGTTTCCCGGTGCTCAAGTCGCGTCGCCGCCGTCCGACGTGGCTGAACACATACAGTGCGCCCGCGGCCAGGATGCCTGCCTGCCTGCCTGCCGCATCCGCCGCCGAGCGCCTTGCGCCAGTGCGGCGACCTGACGGATCGCGTCGCGGTGGTGTGGTCGCAAGTGCGGTGCCCGAGCGGGATGTCCCGCCAGGGCAGCTTCCTGACCTGGGCGTACAGGCCCGTGGGGGAGGCAGCCGCGAGGCGGTGCCCTCAGTGGGGTCGTTTCCGCGCCGCTGCTCCCTGAACCGGCCGTGCGCGTTTCCCCGCATCCGGCTCTGAGCTCCGCGGGCAGCCGGGGCCAGACACCGGCTCCATCCAGTCCCGCAGTCGGCGCCAGGCGGTCACGCCCGAGCAGCCCACCCCACCGGCGGCGCGTCGTGTCAGGCCGCGGCTGCGCGATTGACGGCTCCCATGTCAGAGCCCTTATAGGGGGAGCTTGTCGGGCCTTCGCCGGTCGACCGGGCCCCGCCCCGGCTCCAAGCACCACCTGATCGTCGGCCGCCGTGATAGCCCGCTCGCCGTGTCCCTGGCCGGCGGGAACCGGCATGATGTCACGCAACTGATGCCGCTGCTGGACGCGATCCCCCGAATGCGAGCCCTTCGAGGCCGCCCACGCGGCAAGCCCAAGCGACTGTCTGCCGACCGCGGCTACGACCATGGGCGCCGACGTGGTACGGGCGACACAGGAGACGGCCGGCGTCGGCCGATTCGGCCGGGTCACCGGCCCCGAGGGCGACCGGGTGGAACTGTGGCAGCCGGCCTGACAGCGCCCCTGCCCGGGTCCTGACCGCGCCTCACCGCGCGTACTGGCAGGGCGTCAGCCGAAGTCCTGACGGAAGATCAGCCCGAATCCTGACCTGGGCGCTCCTCGCCCGTGGCCGGGTCGGGGAGGAGGCCGGAGGCGCGCAGTCCGGCCAGGGCCGCGGCGACGGCGGCCATGCGCGCGGTGACCTCCGCGAGTTCGCGGCGGAGCTCGATGACGCGCCGCTCCAGTGCGACGGCCTGGGCGGAGAGGGCCGCGACGGTGGCCGACGGGTCGGGGTGGTTGCGCGGGGAGTGGGACGTCATCGGGCCTCCGGGCCAAGTCGTAGTGCGCACAAGCGGAGTTCGAGCCGTATCTCGTCGCCGGGCGGGATGCCGCGGACCGCCGGGGGCACGCTTCCGGCAAGGCCCCAGTCGCGGCGCCGGATCGTGGCCGATCCCTCGAAACCGATCCGCCGCCGGCCGCCGGCGTCGTGGGCGACGCCGAGGTAGCCGAGGTCGAGGCGCAGCGGCAGCTCCACGTCCTTGATCCTCACGGGCCCCGTCACGCGGAAGCGGTCTGCGCCGGAGGGGGCGACCGCGGTCGAGCGGAAGACCATGAGGGGGAAGGCCGCGGAGTCCAGGAAACGGGGGCCCGCGATGCGCGCGTCCCGCGCCGCGAGGCCCGTGTCGAGGCTGCCGGACTGCACGCTCACATGGGCCTCGGAGCGGCCCGGCCGCCGCGCGTCGATCCGCAGGAACCCTTCGAAGTCCCTGAATCCGCCCCGCACATCGGGCCCCGCGGCGTGCCGGAAGGAGAAGCCGACCGCGCTGTCGACCGGGTCGAAGACATACGCACCGGACAGATCCGCGAGGGGAGGGCGGCTGCCGTGGAGCGCATAGCGCGCGCAGTTTCCGGGCATGGCGCATCGACCTCTTCGTACGGGGGACTCGGGAGGCGGCGGTGGCCCCTGCGGCGGGCGGGGGCCACCGGCAAGGTCACCGCTGCCGCTCGAACCAGTCGGAGAAGCGGGTCGCGGCGAGTTGCGCGCCGGGACCCGGGACGAGGGAGTCGTCTCGCAGCTCGGACCCGTAGTACCGGGCGTGCGGGTCCGCGACGACCGTGCGGGGGTCGTCCTGGGCGGCCAGTACCTCACGGACCAGCTCGTCGAACCGGAACACGTCCGGGCCGGCGATCTCCACCACGCCGCCCAGGGGCGTGCCGACCGCGGTGCGGGTGACGGCCGCGGCCACGTCGTCGGAGGCGATGGGCTGGAACTTCACGGGCGCGATGCGCACCGTGTCGCCCTCGGTCCCCGCGTCCGCGATGCCGTTGACGAACTCGAAGAACTGGGTGGCGTGGACGATGGAATAGGGGATGCCCGACGCCTTGATCAGCTCTTCCTGGGCCAGCTTGGCGCGGAAGTAGCCGTTGTCCGGGAGCCGGTCGGTGCCGACGATGGAGAGCGCGACGTAGTGGGTGACACCGGCCTCGGCGTTCGCCTTCACGAGGTTGCCGGTGCAGGTGCGGAAGAAGTGCATCACGGCCTCGTCGTCCCACGCGGGCGCGTTGGAGACGTCGACCACGACCTGTGCCCCCTGCAGGACCTCGGCCAGGCCCTCACCGGTCAGGGCGTTGACGCCGGTGTTGGGGGAGGCCGCGACGGCCTCGTGCCCCTGCTCCTGGAGCGTGCCGACGACCTTCGAGCCGATCAGCCCGGTTCCGCCGATGACTACGACCTTCATGATGGAGTGTCCTCTCGGATGTTCTCGTGCGCGGGGCTCCGTGCGGGGCGACCGTGCGGTGAGCGGCCCACCGGCACCGGCCGGTACGTGTCCGCAGGTGAGACCGGGTGGCGTAGCGATCTGTGACAGGGGCCCGGCGTCGGCGGGCCCCCGGTGCCTCACAAAGCGGGACCGGCGCCGCTACTCGACGAGCTTGCCCTCGGTGGAGACCTCCTGCATCAGGGCGGCGATCTCCTCGGGGACGGCCGGGATGCTCTCGCGGGTGACGCCCGTGGTGGGCGACCAGACCAGGTTGACCCGCAGCGCGGGGTCCGTCTCCGGGTAGTCGCTGCGGTTGTGGCAGCCGCGGGTCTCGCGCCGCTCCAGCGCCGACTCCAGCGTGGCGCGCGCCGCCAGGGCGGCGGACTCGGTTGTCGTTGAGAGGCCGCGCGGAGAGGCGGGGCGGCGTCGCGGGTCGACGGCTCTCGCCGGGCGGCGTGTCGTCGGTCGCCGCAGCTTTGCCGCGTCTGCCTTCTCCGCCTCGCCGGACGCGGCTCCCGCCCCGCTGTGTGGCTCACCCCACCTGTCCGCACGGCCTCTCAGTGACGACCGGGCGGCCGGGCCGTCTGTGACACCGCGGAGCGGCGGGGGAGGCGCGGAAAGCAGGTGTGGGGGGGGTGGGGGGGTATCACAACC
>NZ_JBYIQP010000052.1:0-47284 GCF_057707665.1 Actinacidiphila sp. bgisy167
TCGTCTTCTTCAGGCTCACGCTGGCGAGGCAACTGGTCGATGGCAAGCTCTCGCTCGACTTCTCTCATGGCGTCTGGGCTCGGGCAGAGAGCTCTGTGAGCGGGCGTGATCACTTCGTCTGGGGCCGGCTCGATGGCTCCGACCTTGACGGCGATGACGTCAGTGATGACGGTTGAAGACCTGGGGTGGACGCTCAGCAGGCGCCATCGGTAACGGCGCGGAACGTCCTTTGCTCTGACGTCGACGGTACTGAGATCAACCCAACGATCGTAGTTCGTAGGAGTACGCCGGACTTGCAGTCCGCATGCGCGACAGGTCGGCGGTTCGATCCACCGAGTGTCGTCCTGGTCCGGCTCTTCGAGAGGTGGAGCTGTAGCCCCCTCCGCTTCGGCGATCTCGTTCGCGTAGCGGTTCCAGCACGGCTCGCAGAGCACAGCCATCAGGTCAATACGCCCCCGCCTTAGCGCCAGATGGCTCGTGTCTCCGCATTGCTCACAGACATGCCGCTCAACGCCTGTAGACCCCATATGTCGGATTGTGAGCGAACTTGCTCATCCCGCAGTAGAGCGAGAACCCGCCTTTATAGACCCCCATTGAGCGAGTCGCGTGAGGCTGACGTGCCCGAAGCTACGCGCCGAACTCGTATTCGAGGATGTAGGCGGCAGAGTCCAGGGTC
This sequence comes from Actinacidiphila sp. bgisy167, assembly GCF_057707665.1. Taxonomy (NCBI): domain Bacteria; kingdom Bacillati; phylum Actinomycetota; class Actinomycetes; order Kitasatosporales; family Streptomycetaceae; genus Actinacidiphila; species Actinacidiphila sp. bgisy167. The sequence goes on from NZ_JBYIQP010000052.1 coordinate 677, forward strand.
ATCTCGTTGACCTCGACCGGGCGACCCCCGTCGGCGAAAGCCGTGCGGCAGATCAGGATGACGGGCATGCCCATCGACAGCCCGAGTCGGGCTGCCTCGTCTTGCGATGGCATCCGGGAGCGGATCTCCTCGCGGAAGTGCACGGGCTTGGAGCCGAGTTCGGCAAGGCGGGCGTAGGTTCCCCCGGGGCCGGTGTCTTCTTGGGTGATGGCTGACCCAGCCACGAGGTTCGCCGGCAGGTATGAGGTCGACAGGAGGACAGGCTTCCCGTCGAGTACGAAGCGGCGGCTGCGGACGCACACCGCATCCCCGGCGGGTACGTCGAGCACGCCGGCGATGTGTTCAGGGGCGGGTGCCTCGGTCACGGAGACCTGATCCACCACCAAGTTGCGGTCCGCGATGTCGGCCGACCAGATCGAGCGGCCTGATCCCCACTGCTCTTGCGCCAGTCGCTGAATGCCGCGGCGTCGCAGTGGCCGAAAGTCGCGTACGAAGACGCCTGCTCCCTTCCGGGACTCGGCGATGCCTTCGTTCTGCAGGACGCTCAGGGCCTGCCGTGCCGTCATGCGGGCTACGCCGTGGACGGTCATGAGCTCGTTTTCGCCTGGCAGGCGGTCACCAGGGCCGTACTCACCTGCCCGGATGGCGTCCTTCAGCGTGTCGGCGATCCGCTGGTACTTGGGGCGGCGGTCGGTGCCCTCGGTGGTCATGAGCGATCCCTCCTTCCTCTCTAGACAGCTTAGCGGCTAGGCGGTCAGGCGCCCCCTGCGAGATGAATCCAGCCAACATGTATAGAGAGGTTGACGTGTATAGAGATGTTGGCTTCACTGGAGACATCTCTAGACAGGTTGCTCGTCCGGAGCAGCCTCACGAGCAGGGAGACGCTTCATGCCGTCCTTCAAGATCGACGTTTCGACCGCGGTGACGTTCGTTGCGACCGCGCCTACCCCGAAGCTGGTGAACAAGCAGACCGGTGAGGTGGCGATCGACCGGGAGACCGGCGCGCAGATGATGACCATCGGTCTGCTGATCTCGGACGAGGGTGAGGGCAACCTGTACCAGGTGGCCGTGCCGGCGACCGGGGTGGACGAGACGCTGACGCCGGGCACGTTGGTGTCGGTGATCGGGCTGCGGGCCCGTGACTGGGAGAACACGTTCAACGGCCAGACCCGGCACGGGATCTCGTTCCGCGCAGTGGCTGTCACGGCGGTGGCCTGAGCCATGGTGGATCTGGCGACGCTGATCGAGATCGGCACCCCCCTGGCGGGTGCTGCTGGTGGCCTGGGCTACGCGAAGGTGAAGGCGCCGGGCGTGTACTGGTCGCTGGTGGGTCTGCCGGTCACGATGGGCCGGTTCCACTTCACCTATGCCTCCACGATGGACGTGTGCGGCCTGACGGTGGCCCCGTCCCGGCTGCGGGCGTTCATGGTCCGCAACGTCGCGCGCCGTGAGGTCCAGCCGGTCCCGCCGAAGATCCGCCGGGTCGCGGGGTCCGCCACCGGCTTACGCGTCCGCCTCCGGCTCCCCGCCGGCCTGGAACCCGATGACGTCGCCGCGGCCTCCAACAGGCTCAGGCACGCCTGGGGTGTCCACGCCGTGCACGTGGCGGAGATCAAGCCCGGCGTGGTGGAGCTGCGCATGACCGGCTACGACGTCCTGCGCACCGTGCGGATGCCGCGCCGCCTGCCGTCCGGCCCGATGGTGGTGCCCGTGGCGCTGCGGGAGGACGGGACCGCGTTCGTCCGCGACTACAGGGAGATCCCGCACGCCCTCACCTTGGGGGCGAATCAGTCGGGCAAGTCGATGTATCAGCGCAACCTGATCAAGCAACTCGCCAAACTGCCGGTGGCGCTGGTGGGGATCGACTGCAAGCGCGGGGTGGAACAGACCCCGTATGCGCCGCGCCTGTCGGCCCTGGCCACCGACCCGGACCAAGCCGCCGGCCTGCTGGACGCCTTGGTGGGGGAGATGGAGGCCCGCTTCGACCTGCTCAAGGAGTACCAGGGCACCGCGTTGTCCACACCGGATGAGGAGATCACGTCCGACATCTGGGGACTGCCGAAGAAGGTGCGGCCGGTCCCGATCGTCGTCCTCGTGGACGAGGTCGCTGAGCTGTTCTTGACGGCGACGAAGAAGGACGAGGAACGCCGGGACCGGATGGTGACCCAGTTGATCCGGCTCGCGCAGATGGCCCGCGCGGTCGGCATCTACCTGGAGATCTGCGGCCAGCGCTTCGGGGCCGAACTCGGCAAGGGCGCCACCATGCTCCGGGCCCAGCTCACCGGCCGTGTGGTCCACCGGGTCAACGACAAGCAGACCGCCGAAATGGGCCTCGGGGACATCTCACCCGAAGCCATGCACGCCGCAACCGCCATCGCCGCCGACCGCCCCGGGGTCGCGGTCGCGGGTGATGCCTCCGGTGGCTGGACCCACATCCGCACCCCGCTCACCTCGATCACCGACACCGCCGCGGTCTGCCGCGCGCACGCCGACCTGGTTCCCGACCTTCCCGCCCTGGCCCCGTTCCGGCCGCTGGTGCCGGTCGCCGACGAACCGTCCAAGGACACGGCTCCGCTGACCCGGCCCCGACCGGTCACCGAGTAACCCCGCACCCCCGCCCCACGGTCGGCGCGACCGCTTCGCGTCAGGTCCCTACTCCGCCCATCCCTGAAGGAGGTGATCCCCGTGGCCCGCTCCAACAGGTTCGACCCGGTGCTCATCCAGGCTGTGATCGCCGGTGCGCTGTCCTTCGCCCACCTGCACGACATCGCCGAAGCCGCCGGCCAGCACGACTGGAAAGCCTGGGCCTACCCCATCTCCGTCGACCTGCTGCTGGTCGCCGCCTGGCGCCGCATGCGCACCCTACGAGCCGCCGACCTCCCGGCCCGCGCCGCTTGGACCTGGTTCGTGATCGCCCTGGCCGCGTCCCTGGGCGCCAACGTCGCCACCGCCGGACTCCTCGACATGAACGCCGTCCCAACCTGGCTGCGCATCCTCGTCGCCGGATGGCCCGCCCTGGCCTTCCTCGGCGGCACCCTCCTCGCCCACACCCCCACCGCGGCACCCGAACCGGATGTTGAGCCGATTCCGGTACCCCAAGCGGCCCCGGTTTCCGAGCCGTCCGAGCACGTCACGGTCGAACGCGCCCCCGAGCACGCGCCCGAACTTCCCCCGTCTGCTGCGCCCGCTCCTGTATCGGCTCCGGTGTCGTCGCCGTCCGTGCCGCCTGCGCTCTTGGCACACGCCCGGAAGGTCGCCGACACCCACCACGCCACCACCGGCACGCCGATCGACGCCGCGACCCTACGCACCCGCCTCGGCGTCCCGCCGGCCCTGGCCGACGTCCTCGCCACCCAACTCACCTGAGAAGGAGGACACCGCAATGCGACCGCACATCCGCGCCGCCCTGGAACGCTCCGCCGAACTCACCCGGAACAACCGCCTCGTCGACGGCATGCGCATGGGCGAAGCCGCGATCAACCAGGCCACCGACGACGAACACCCCGAGATCCGGCAATGGCTCACCGACCACGCCGACGACTTCACCCGGCGGGAGGACTGACCATGCCGCGCCCGAACCGCTTCTTCAACGTGATCCGCATCGGCCCCGTCAAAGTCGGCACCTACCACGACGGCCGCGGACACACCCGCCACACCGCCGCCTGCACCGCCCCGGCTGCGGCTTCTCCACCGACTACCGCGACCGCTCCGGCGCCGAACTCGCCGCCCGCACCCACCGCTGCCAGCCCTAACCGGCGAAAGGAGACGACTCATCGTGCGCCACCCCGACGCGCAACTGAGGGCCAACCACCGCCCCTCCGAGCTGATCCCGCCCGGCGTCCACCCCGGACAGGCCGTGGTCATACAGGCCGCGCCACCCTCCTACGCCGGGAAGATCCTGCTCACCCTCGCGGCCAGTGCCGGCACCGCCCTGGTGATCGTGGTCCTGGCCCTCGCCTTCCAGACGATCGCCGCCGCAGCAGCCGCGGCCATCCCCACCGTGGGCGGGGCAAGCGTCACGCTCCGCCTCGCACGCAAGCGCTAACGGGCCCCCGGGGCGGCACTCAGCCACCAAGCATCGACCGCCCCGGACGCCCTGCTCCCTTCCAGACCCAACGGACCCGAAAGGACTGCCACATCATGCCCCAGCACGCCTCGAACCGGCCGGTCTGCCGCGACTGTGACGGCTTCCCCATCGTCGCCATCACCACCGGCACCCGCCTCCCGGACGGCACCCGCGCCACCCTCCGCGTCGCCTGCCCCGCCTGCCACGGCACCGGCCACACCACCCCCGCAGGCCTCCTGGCCCGGACCGGGAGGTGAGCGACTTGATCCACACCGCCGCCGCGGCGGGCCTGGACCCGGCCACCCTGCGCGATCTGCTGCGGGTGGCCGGGTCGGACGGCTTCGACCGCTGGCAAGACCAGATCCGCCGCACCGGCGGCTGCGCCGACCCCATCCACCTGACCGGCTACACCAAGACCCTCGACCGGGCCACCGGCACCGTCCTCCACACCTACTCCACCGACACCGAACCCGGCGGACGGCTCCGCGTCGCCTGCGGCAACCGCCGAGCTTCACGGTGCCCAGCCTGCGCCTGGACCTACGCCGGCGACACCTACCACCTCATCCGCGCCGGCCTCGTCGGCGACCCGGCCAAGGGCACCCCCGAGTCGGTTCGGGTGCACCCGAAGGTGTTCGCCACCCTCACCGCCCCGTCCTTCGGCTCCGTCCACAACCGCCCCGGCACCGCGGCCTGCCGCTGCGGCGTCCGCCACCTCGAGGACGACCAGGCGTTGGGCACGCCGCTCGATCCCGAGTCGTACGACTACGCGGGTGCGGTGCTGTGGAACAACCACGCCTCCGACCTGTGGCGCTACTTCACCATCTACCTCCGCCGCGAGATCGCCGCCCGCGCCGGCCTCACCCAGAAAGCCGCCCGCGGACAGTGCCGCGTCTCCTTCGGCAAGGTCGCCGAATACCAACGCCGCGGCGCCGTCCACTTCCACGCCGTCGTCCGCTTCGACGGCCCGGACGGACCCGACTCCCCGCCCCCACCGTGGGCGACCCTCGACCTGCTCACCGACGCCATTGGTGCCGCCGCCCACCGTGTGGCCGTGGCTGTCCCGGATGCCGGCGACTACCCGGCCCGCACGCTGGGTTGGGGCACTCAGCTCGACGTCCAGCCCATCCGGTCCGCCGACGCCACTACGGACGGGGAACTGACCGAACAGGCCGTCGCCTCCTACGTGGCCAAGTACGCCACCAAAGCCGCCGAAACGACCGGCACCGTCGACCGCCGCGTCGGCAACCGCGAAGCCCTCGAACTCCTCAGCGTCCCCCCGCACCCGCGCCGGCTCATCGAAGCCTGCTTCGACCTCCACAAGCTTTACCCCGACCGCAAGCTCCTCGACTGGGCCCACATGCTCGGCTTCCGCGGCCACTTCTCCACCAAATCCCGCCGCTACAGCACCACCCTCGGCGCCCTACGCCGGGTCCGCGCCGACTACCGCGCCACCCAACAACGCCACGCCCTCGGCCTACCCGACCCCGACGACTCCCCAGAGGCCACCACCCTCGTCCTCGCCCACTGGGCCTACGCCGGCCACGGCCACACCCCCGGCGAATCCGTCCTCGCCGCCACCATCCATCGCGACATCCAGACCAACCGCGAAACCGCCCGCGAAGCCCTGCAAGACCTCCGCGCCACGGAAGGAGACCTGTTGTGAGCGACGTTCTGCTGACCGTTGAGCAAGCCGCCGAACGCCTCGGTACGACCGCCCGCTTCCCTCGTCGGCTGATCGCCGAACGCCGCATTGCCTTCGTGAAAGTGGGCCGCCACGTGCGCATTCCGGCGGGTGCCCTGGCGGCCTACATCGAGAGCAACACTGTGCAGCCCCTTCGCCGGGTTCGCGCTCGTCAGGGGAGGGCCGCCTGATGGCCAACAGGAAGGGAAGGCGCCGTAGCTTCGGCGCGGTTCGAAAGCTGCCGTCGGGTCGCTATCAGGCGCGCTATCCGGGCCCGGACGGCGTCATGCGGCCTGCCCCTGACACCTTCGAGACGACGCGGGAAGCGGACGACTGGCTCGCGGAGAAGCAGACTGAGATCCGCCGTGGCGACTGGCGAGACCCGGACACGGGGGCGGTCAACTTCGGGGAGTACGCGTTCCGCTGGGTGAAGGAGCGTCGCCTCTCTCCGACCACCGATGAGCTGTACCGGCGTCTGCTCCGCCTGCACATCCTGCCCACCCTCGGGGACCTGGACCTCGATGAGATCACCGCCCCGCGCGTCCGGAGCTGGCGGTCCGAACGGCTCGACGTCACGGGGGCGGAAACCACGATCGCCAAGAGCTACCGGCTGCTCAAGGCCGTGATGGAGACCGCTGTAGAGGACGAACTGATCCGGCGGAACCCCTGCCGTATTCGGGGCGCCGGCAAGGAGTCCGCGGCTGAACGGCCCGTCGCCACCGTCGACCAGGTCGACGCGCTCGCTCAGGCACTCGGCCCGCGCTGGCGGTTGACGGTCTACCTCGCCGCCTACGGACCGCTCCGCCCGGAGGAGCAGGCGGAGCTCCGCCGCCGGGACGTCGACCTCGACACCCTGACGGTCCGGGTCCGGCAGGCCGCTCCCGAGCTGACGACCGGCAAGCGTGCCGCGGGACCCACCAAGTCCGAAGCGGGCAGGCGGCTTGTGGTCCTGCCGGCCTTCGTGCGTATCGAGCTGCGGCGGCATCTCGACTGGTACGCCGAGAAGGGCGCCGACGGGCTGCTGTTCGTAGGGGAGAAGGGCAAGCCGTTCCGCCGGTCCACGTTCGGGCGAAAGTGGCGGAAGGCCCGTACGACTGTCGGGCTGCCGGAGAGCTTTCGTTTCTACGATCTTCGTCACACCGGGCACACCCTGACGACACGCTCCGGCGCGACGCTCAAGGACACGATGGTGCGTGCGGGCCAGTCGACGGAGCGGGCCGCGCTGATCTATCAGCATTCGGATCTGGAGCGGTAGAGGGAGGTCGCGGCCGGCCTGGATCGCCTGGTCCGCGAGCGGCGTGCGGCGGCAGATGACATGGCATCTGGCACGGATCTGGCACGAGACGCTTGATCCGGTCTAGACAACAAAGAAGCCCCGGGCGGCTCGCCTGGGGCTTTCTGCTGGAGCGGGTGACGGGAATCGAACCCGCGCTCTGAGCTTGGGAATCAACGGCGCTCCGGAGTGTCGCAGCTCTCTGACCAGGGATTACTTGGGTCCATGAGTTGTACAGGAGCCGGTCTGGATTGACCGCTTCTGCCCCTGGTGTACCGCCCTGAAGGGCTGGCATGGGGCTGGCCGTCAGAGGGCGATAGCGGGGACAGCGGGTGGCGCGAGCCGGTACGACGGGGGACTTCCGTCCACAACCAGAGCGCTTGACGGCGACCGTCCACGAACCCCGGGGGTTGACAACCCGAACTGCAACCCTCTGGTGCACCCTCCTACCGCATGGGGCACGTGGGCGAGGGGCACTTGCTACCCGCAGCGAGCAGTCGGATCGCCAGCACCGAGCCGTCCCGGCGGATCGACACGGGGCCGCCCCAGGAATTGTCCCAGTCGACGCGGGCCAGATCTGACCTCCGGTTGTGCACGTCGGCTCGGTACTGCTCGACGTCGCCCTTCACCAGGTGTGCGAAAAGATCTTCCGCTACTCCCGAGAACGCCTCGACACGGGTTCTGTTCAGCCGGAAGACATGGTCGGTGCCGACGAACGGTCCACCCATGAGCTCGTGGTGAGCGTCGTGCACGCTGCCGACCGCCGCATCCGCGAACCCGCTGAAGCGCTCATTCCCCTGTCGTTTGGTGAGGTACTCAGCGGTGGTGTTGCCGTCGCCGGCGAAGGCGCTGAGTCCGGCGGCGGCAGTGCGGGCGACCACTTGCTGGAACCACCGGTAGTGCCCCTGTTGGACGTGGTAGCCCAGTTCAAGCTCCGAGGTCTTGGCGCCTTCGGCCGGAGGCTGGATACCCGGGAAGATGTTCTGTTCCTGAACCTGTTGGTTGAGGCCGGTGCCGGGAGCGGCCGTCGTGTTCCGGAGCCAACCCCCGGTCCCGGGTGCCTCCAGAGTATGGACCGTGAGCGGTCCGTCGACGGGGATCTCGGTGCTGAAGATCAGAGCGGGGGTCTCGTTCCACGCGCCGATGTGCACGGCTTCCACGTGAGCGGATGCTGATGCCAACTGCTCATGTGAGGTACTGGCGTTGCTGTGGTTGCCTTTGCAGGCGATCGGTATCACCCGGGACGTTTCCCCGGGCTTCCATACTTCGGCGAAGAATTGCGGGCGGTAGCGATAGCCAGAACGGTGGCCCTTGTCTCTGCTGGTGAGTGCCCAGCCCGCGCGCAGAGCGGTGTCCGCGGGAATGATGGAGACGGAGTGCTCCGGGTAGCGACGTCGGAGAAACCGCTCGGCGAGTATGAGACCGAAGCCGATGCCGAGCTCGTTCGACTGGAGGGCTTTGTAGTACTCCGCCGTCTCCTTGCCCTCGGTGGATAGGGCCAGGAACGAACCGACCTTGCCGGTCAGGGCTTGGTTGTACTTCAGGCAACCCCAGTGCTCGGCGAGGCCGCGTCCGGCGCCCTTGCGGGAAAGGGCCATGGAGCTACCGAGGACATGCAGCAGCTCCCAGGGTGTCAAATGGACCTGGCGTGCCAGATCGCTCTCCGGGATCGACGCGAGGACGGGTTTGCGACGGAGCTTCTCCGTCTCGCCCTTCTTCTGATTCTTGCCTTCTTGTTCCTTCTTCTGCTCTCGCGTCTCGTCGTCGGCTTTGGCGGCGGCATCTACGCGGCCCACCAGTGGGACGCCCGAATCGATTGAGATGTTGGATGGTTGGACCAGATCGCTCAGAACCTGCTCGGCCGACTTCAACCGGTTCCCCCTGACTGACACGAAATGGCAGACAGGGCTGAAGGTATGTGACGAACAGGCCGGGTCCGTAGGGCGCATCCGGGGCGCAGACGAGCATTCCGGTACTGGGGTTGCTCCGGGTGTGCATGGGGATCGGAGGAGGCCGCTGAGGCAACGGGCGGGAGAGGTTCGACTGAACCCTGACGAGGCACGCCCGAGGTCTCGTCCAAGAGAGGCCACGCAACTTGCCGCCGCTTCTTCAGCGCTCCTCGTCGTCCCCGCGCCGCCGGAGCGCTCGCTCGGCGATCCCGCTGGAGAGTTTGTCCGTTGCCGATTTGGCCCGGCCGAGAGTTCCGCTGCCGAGGCGCCGGGCAGCATCAACCCTTTCGGCACCCTTTTCGAGTACTTTATCCTTCACTTCCTCGGCCGCGTCCACCCATCGTCTCGCCTCCCATGACTGTCGCCCGCGCTCGATACCGAGCCGCCCGTGGAAGTCGACGACGCTGCTCTCGACGTGGTTGCTCGATGCCACCACATCCCTGGACGCGGTCGGGTGCAGTAGCACCTTCGCGTTGGCCGTGCCAGCAGCCGCGCTCAAGCGGGCCAGCAGACGCTCGGTACTCCGTGAGATGAGTTCCAACCGCCTCTTTCGGGCAACCCGAAGTCCAAGGCGATGCCTGTCGAGCTCGTCCGGAGCGGCGTCCAGCACCCGTTCGAGTTCGAGTACGGCGATCGCGTCCTGCAGTTGGAAGCAGCGAGCCAGAACGGCGAGCCACTCCTGGGTCGTGGACTCGGCTTCCTTGGACGCCTTGGCGAGATCACCGACCTTGGCCTTGCGCTCTATCTTCTCCGCAATGGCGTCAAGGCGGCGTAACGCGTAAGCCTGGGTACGCGTGATCGTCATCGATGTGGTCTGCACCTTGGACCAGGTGATCTCGGAGACGCGGCCCACCTGCTCTCGGATGGACATGGCCTCCTCGATCACGAGATCCACTCCGATCATGTCCGCCACCACGGCATCCGTCTGAGCCCTGAGCACGTCGTCGACCTTCTCGTCGATCCTCGCGAGATAGTCGGCGATTTCGTCCATCGTCTGCTGCATCGCGAGCTGTGCCATGATTCCCGCGGCGCCGGCGAGTAGTGCCGGGTTGGTCAGGATGGATCCGGGGGTCCTCGCGAATTCGACGAATCCCTTGATCTGCCCTTTGTTGCCCTTCAACACACCTGTGCTGAGACCCGACTTGGAGCTCTCCCTCAGCCCGTACTGGCTGACGCGCTGCGCGGACTCCTTGGTCAGCTTCACCCAGCGAGCGGAGTTGGCGGCCATTCCGGAACCTGCCTGTGCGACTTCAGCCGCGTTGCCGAGCGCGGGTCCGAGCCGTCGCAGTCCGAGGTCCTTCGAGGGCAGTCGCTCCGTCGCGAGGAAGCGATCGACCGCCGACTGGTTTCCCATTACGGTGAGGCCATCGCCGTCACTGATCAGCTGAACCTCGTCGTCCATGATCGGCTCCTTTATGTGTCGCAATCAACGTGAGGTTGGTCGGGGCGGGACGCAGATGGTGGCGCCGGTGCTTGGGCAGTTCGATGTCTGAAGATCGACGCTCGATGGAGTGCGAGTCCTACTGGGTCGGCCCGCGACGGCGCTGCTCCGAGGCCGGGCAATGCCACGTGACAGCGCCGAGCGGGCCAGTACTCATTCCCCGGTGGTGCCGTCCTGGGACCACTCGTTGGCGAAGTGCTCCATCTGCTTCAGGACCAGGTTGATGGCCTCGACTTCCTGGTCTGGCGGGTAGCCCCGGCGGGCGAGGAGTCGTTTGATGGCGCTGCGGAGGCGGGCGCGGACCGGTTCCCGGGCGATCCAGTCGGGTTTGAGCTTGCTGCGGACCTCGGCGACCAGTTCGCGTGCGATGCCTGCCAGCACCTCGTCGCCCATCAGCGAGCGTGCCGTGCCGTGGTCGGCCACCGCGTCGTAGAAGGCGAGCTCGCGCCAGTCCAGAGGTGGCTCGAACTTCTCGCCGCGGCGGGCGTCTTCCACGACCTCCTTGGCCATCTCGACGAGCTTGGCGATGAGCTCGGCGCTCGTGTACTGCTGCCGCATGTACCGCACCATGAGGTCCTGCAGCCGCTCGGAGAACGTGGTACGCCGAACGACGTTATGCCGCGTCACCTCCCGCATCTTCTTCTCGATGAGCCGACGCAGTGCCTCCGCCGCCAGGTGCGGTGTCTCGCTGTTCTGCAACTGGGCGACGAGGGCGTCGTTGAGGTGCGTGAGCTCGGCTGTCTCCAGGCCGGCCTCGGCGAACAGGTCCGTCACGCCGTCGGTCTCGACGATGGACGACGTCAGCTGCGCCAGATACAGCTCGATCTCGCGGCTCTGGCCCACGGGCAGCCCACGGGCTTCGCGGTCCATTGCGTCGAGCTTCGCCATATAGGCGCGAGCCTCGATGAAGAACTGGATGTCCCGTCGCCAGGCAGGATGGTCGGGGAACCTTTCGTGGATGGTCTGGGAGCTCGCGGACAGCGCGTAGAAGCGCTCCAGGCGGTTGGCGTGGTCGCGGAAGCGGCGGCCGAGCGTCTGGCGCGGGTCGTCGAGCTTCTCCGGGTCGTTGCCCGCTGTCTGCGGGTCACGGAGGTAGCTGGCTGTCTTCCTCGCCGCGTCGATGAACGCCGTCTTGGTCGGCTGAGCAAGCCTCGACTGCCAGTCGACGGGGCGCAGCATGTCGGTGAGGATGTCGTACTCGTTGCGCAGGTGGTCCAGTGCCCGGTCGAGGTCCTGGCCGAGAGTGCGGTCCTGCTGGTCGGCGTCGGTGTACTCGGCGATCGCTCGCTGGAGGTTCTCGGTGAGGGGCGCGTAGCCGACGAGGAGGCCGTCCTCTTTTTCGCGGAAGCGGCGGTTGACGCGGGCCAGGGCTTGCATCAGGTTGGCGCCCTTGAGCGGCCGGTCCAGGTACATCGTGTGGATCGGCGGGGCGTCAAAGCCGGTGAGGAGCATGTTGTTGACGATGAGCAGTTCCAGCGCGTCGTCGGGGTCCTTGGCGCGGTTGATCACCGCCTTGCGCCTGCTGTCGCTCAGTACGTGGGCGAGCAGGTGCGGCTCGTCCTTGCGGGAGTTAGTCGAGAAGACGATCTTCATGGCGCCCTTGTCGACCTCTTCGCTGTGCCACTCGGGCCGCAGCTCTCGAAGCGCGTTGTAGACACTGACGCAGATCTCGCGGGTCGCGCAGACGATCATCGCCTTGCCGGCCGAGCCGCCCGACTCGGAGACGCCGACGAAGCGCTTCATCCGTTCGCGCCGTGCCTCCCAATGCTCCACCAGGTCTTGGGCGAGGTCCCGTATGCGGGCGGGCGCACCATACATCGCGTTCATGGTGGTGACGGCCTGCTCGACGCGGCGGCGCTCGGTGTCGTCGAGGCCGTCGGTGATGCGGTCGGCCTCTTCGTCGATCTTCGTCGGGTCGACATCGTCGTCCAGGACGAGTTGGATGGTCCGGCCTTCGTGGTAGACCTTCACGGTCGCGCCGTCGTCAGCCGCCCGCTTGAGGTCGTACACGTCGATGTAGTCGCCGAAGACCTCGCGGGTGTTGCGGTCCGCCTCGGAGATCGGGGTGCCGGTGAAGGCGAGGAGCGTGGCGTGCGGCAGTGCGTCGCGCAGGTGGCGGGCGTAGCCGTCGAGGGAGTCGTAGTGGCTGCGGTGCGCCTCGTCCACGACGACCACGATGTTGCGGCGGTCCGAGAGCAGCGGATGGTCGGCGCCGGACTCCTTCTCCTCCTTGGTCTTACCGAACTTCTGGAGGGTGGTGAAGAGGATGCCCCCGACGCGCTTGGCGGCAAGCTCTTCGCGTAGTTCGGCGCGGGTGAGGATCTGCTTCGGCGCCTCCGGGAGGATCTCGCTCTCCTGGAACGTCGAGTAGAGCTGATCGTCGAGGTCGGTGCGGTCCGTGATCACGACGACAGTCGGGTTCAGCAGCGCCGGGTTACGCATCACCATCGTGGTGGTGAGGACCATCTCCTCCGACTTGCCGGAGCCCTGCGTGTGCCAGACGACGCCGGCCTTCCCGTCGCTCGCGGCGGCCTCCCGCACGGCTTCGGAGGCTCGGGTCACCGCGTGGTACTGGTGCGGTTTCGCGATGCGCTTCATCCGCTTCGACGGGACGAAGTTGATGAACGACTGGAGCAGGGAGAGGAACCGGGGCTGCGTGAACAGGCCATGCAGCGCCAGGTTCTGACCCGAGTCCCATATCCCGTCGGCGTCGAGCGGGTCGACCCTGGCCCCGAACTCGTCCGTGTTCCACGGCGCGAAGTGCTCGTACGGGGTGAAGGGGGTGCCGTATTTCGCCGCGATGCCGTCGGACAGTAAGACGACGGCGTTGTAGCGGAAGGCGGTCGGAAACTCCTCGACGTAGCGCGCCACCTGGGAGTGCGCGTCCTGCAGGGTGGCGTCCTCGTCCCCGGCGCGCTTCAGCTCCAGGACTGCGAGAGGCAGGCCGTTGACGTAGAGGACGATGTCGAAGCGGCGGTTCTTCTCGCCGTCGATGACGGTGACCTGGTTGAGGGCGCGGTACGTGTTCGCGTCCGGGTTCGCCAGGTCGACGAGGCGGACTGTGGGGTTGTGCTCGGCTCCGAAAGCGTCGGTGTAGGTGACGGAGCGGATGCCGGCCGTCAGGTACGCGTGCGCGGTGCGGTTCTCTTCGTACGTGTCCTGAGAGGCTGGGGACGCCGCGACGGCGACGGCGTCGCGGACGGCGTCCGGGGGCAGCTCGGGGTTCAGCCGCTCGACGGCCTCGCGGAGGTCGGGGTAGAGGATCAGGTCGTCCCACGACTTGCGGTGCCCGGAGCCGGGCGCGAACTTGTTGCCGGGTCCGTGCTGCCAGGCGAGCTCGGCAAGCTCGTCGAGGGCGAGCTGCTCCCAGTCGGACTCGAAGGGGCGGTGGTGCTCGTTGCCGTCGTCGGGGTGCGTCATACGTGGTCCTCGACAATCTTCTCGGCGTCTTTGACGCGGAGTCGGCCGGACATGAGCTGGGGGAGGAGGGTGTCGCGGAGGGCAGTGAGGTTCCGGGACTCACCCTGGAGCGACTTCATGTGGGCGAACGCCACCGCAGCTTCCTTGCCGAAGGCCACTACGGCATCGCTGTCCGGTTGATTCACGAAGTAATTCGCTGCATCAGCAGCGCTCACGCGCTGACGTCCGGACGTTCCGACCATGTTGCGAATTGCGTGCTCACGGAACCGACTATCACGTGCCAGGAAATAACTCAGTTCCAAGGGCATTCCGGCAATGGATCGAATGACAATAAACTCAGTGGATCCGAGGCCAATCTCACCCTCTTGCATGAAATCGACGTACCCGGTTTTTCCGTTCTCTAGGCACGGCGTGATACGTGCCAAGAGTGTGTCACCGTTCGTGAATCGGGGGCCGGACTTGGGTGCTCGGTGGGTCCAAGAGGGAATGCTGGCACGGTTGGTCTGCAGCGCCGCCATGTCGACATAGACGGGTTCGTCGGCGGTGGGCTTGGTGAGCTTGCGATTGAAGGAGACGAGGTCGGTGACAGGGACCGCGATGGCGTCATCTGGTTCGTCAGACAGGCCAAGTTGTGTGTACTTGCACTGAAGCAGCTCCTCATAGGTAGCCGCGATGCGCTCGTTGACGGCGATCTTGTCATCCAGCGCCCCGAGTACAGTCGCGATTGCACGCTGCTCGCCTGGATGGGGCAGGTGGATCGGAATCTGCGTGATGTAATTCCGATTGAGCATTGGTTGGGCAGCGCCGGAGTTATATCCAGAGAAATCGATCTGGTCGAGTAGATAATATGCGAAGCGTGGATCATTGCCCATGAAGTCGGTGACGTACAGAGACGTATTCAGAGGCCAGAAATCCACATCGCAATATGTGGCGTGGCCCATCGAAGCGCCAGCGCGCCCGACCACGACTCCCGGCGCTTTAGCTATGGCTGTGTCATGCACACCGCTTGGCCCTGCCGCTCCAACTACGGGTACCTTTCCCAAGCGGCGTTGTCCCGTGGGGAGATCGTGCCCTCGCTGCAACCTGACCAACTGATCCAGAGTAGTTGCGCGCCATTCAGACATCGATCCTCCCCAGCTGCTCCCGCACCGCCTTCTTCAGCCCCGCTGACTGCCTACTCACCGCTCCCCCTCCAGTTCCTCCGCCGCCGTCGAAAGCTCGTTCAACGCGTCCCATTTGCCCTCCGCTTGTGCCAGCTCTCGCATCTCCCGCTCTGCCTCCTCATCCGCCCGCAGCACCTCCAGAGCGCGCCGCTGGACGTCGAATGCCTCGTAGCGCTCGGCGGACGCCGCGGCGGCTGCCGCGTGGGTGGCCCTGCCCGGTCCGGGGAGGACCGGCAGGTCGTTCATCTCGATGAACCGGGCCGTCGCGGTGCCCCATTCCGCCATGGTGATCTGCTGCCGCCGTCGGGCGCGGAGTTCCGCAAAGTCGAGGAATTGTGTCGTCAGCAGGTTCAACGTGCCGATCTCCTCAGATGTGAGGTAGTTCTTCGCGACACTGACGTCCACCTTGCGGACCCGGCTGCCCTTCCAGGAGGTTAGGCCCATGTTGGGCTGTGCCGGGTCGCAGCGGGCGAGGATCAGCTCTGCGGCGGTCTGGCGCGTCGCCGCGTAGAGCAGCTTGTTCTGGATCGTGGCGTAGAATGTCCGGGCCGTTTCGCTGTCGGGTCGGTAGTCCGCGCTGGTCGCCGCGAAGACGTCCCGCACCTTCTGGTAGAACCGCTTCTCCGAGGCACGGATCTCGCGGATCCGTTCCAGTAGCTCGTCGAAGTAGTCGAAGCCCTCGGAACCGGGGTTCTTCAGGCGCTCGTCGTTGAGAGCGAACCCCTTGACCAAATACTCACGCAGCGTGGTTGTCGCCCACTGGCGGAACTGAATGCCGCGCGGGGACCGCACGCGGTACCCCACTGCGAGGATCATGTCGAGGTTGTAGACGAGTACGTCGCGCCGAACCTGACGCGAACCCTCCTGGCGAACCATTTCCGTAGAGGAAATAGTTGCCTCCGTGAGTTCTCCGTCTTCCAGGATCTGACCGATCCGCTTGTTGATGTTGGGGATGCCCGTGTCGAACAGCTCGGCCATCTCGGCCTGCGTCAGCCACACCGTGTCGCCGGCGGCACGCATCTGGATCTGGCTGCGGCCGTCCTCCGTGCGGTAAAGAACCAGTTCCCCGGCGTTCCCGGAAGAGTACTCAGACATCGACCCTCCCCAACTGCTTCCGCACCGTCTTCTCCAGCTCCGCCGACCGCTCGAACAACCTGTACAGCTCTTCCGTCAGCGAGGCGATCCGCGTCGCCACCGCCTCCGCGTCCTCTTCCTCCGCCTCGACGGCCCCGACATACCGTCCCGGCGTCAGCACGTACCCGTGCTCCCGGACTGTGGCCAGGTCGGCAGAGAAGCAGAACCCTGGCTCGTTCGCATACGTCACCCCAGCCTCACGCGCCGAAGCGGTGCCCCGCCATGCGTGATACGTGCCCGCGATCCTCGCGAGGTCAGCGTCCGTCAGCACGCGCTCCGTGCGGTCGACCATCTCGCCCATGTTCCGGGCGTCGATGAACAAAATCTCGCCACGCCGGTCGTCCAGCCGCCGGGCGCCCTGCGGGGTCTTGTCCTTGGCGAGGAACCACAAGCAGGCCGGGATCTGCGTCGTCCGGAACAGCTGCGACGGCATCGCGACCATGCACGCCACCAGGTCCGCCTCGACCAGTGCCTGCCGGATCTCGCCCTCACCGCTCGACTGGGAGCTCATGGAGCCATTAGCCAGGACGACGCCGGCCGTGCCCCGCTCGCCCAGCTTGGAGATCATGTGCTGGAGCCAGGCGTAGTTGGCGTTGTTCCTCGGCGGCACCCCGTACTTCCACCTCGGGTCGCCCTCGTCCCTCGCCCAGTCCTTGATGTTGAACGGGGGGTTTGCCATGACGAAGTCGGCCTTGAGGTCCGGGTGCTTGTCCTCGGCGAACGTGTCGCCCCAGCGCGGAGCGAGGTTGCCGTCGATGCCGTGGATCGCGAGGTTCATCTTGCCCAGGCGCCAGGTGCGTTCGTTGAGCTCTTGGCCGTAGACCGAGAGGTCGGCCTTGTGGCCGCGGCCCCGGTGGGCCTCGATGAACTTGGCGGCTTGGACGAACATGCCGCCCGAGCCGCATGCCGGGTCGTAGACGCGTCCCTCGTACGGTTCCAGGACTTCCACGATGAGCCGGACGACGCTAGCGGGCGTGTAGAACTCACCGCCCCGCTTGCCTTCCGCCCGTGCGAAGTTGCCGAGGAAGTACTCGTACACCTCGCCCAGCACGTCCTGCGCGGGCTTGTCCTCGCTGCCGCCGAAGCGGGCGTCGCTGATCAGGTCGACGAGTTCGCCGAGGCGCTTCTGGTCGACGTTGTCGCGGTTGAAGATCTTCGGGAGTACGCCGGTCAGCGCAGCGTTCTCGCGCATGATCGCGTCCATGGCGTCGTCCAGCAGCTTGCCGACGCCCTGACTCTTGCCGTTCGCGGCGATCCACGACCAGCGGGCGGTCTCCGGCACCCAGAAGACGTGCGCGCCGGTGTATTCGTCGCGGTCCTCCAGGAAGTCGTCGAGGCGGTCCTCGGCGATGCCGTCCTCGGTGAGCTCCTTCGCCAGCTCGGCGCGGCGCTCCTCGAAAGCGTCGGAGACGTACTTCAGGAAGATCAGGCCGAGGACGAACTCCTTGTACTGCGCGGCGTCGATGGAGCCGCGGAGCTTGTCCGCGGCCTTCCAGAGGATGGCCTGGATCTCCTTGGCGCTGGAGGCGCTGAACAGCTCCGCCTGGTCGGCGGGCTTCTTCTGGCCGGGAATCATGGGGTGGTGCGTCTCCTTCAGGCGCCGGTGCGGGCGTCAATCTCGGTGCTGGTGTCGGCTTCGGGAAGGTGTTGGAAGGTGAGGGTTCCGTCGGCGACGCCGGCGGCCGTGATCCGGGCCAGGTCGTCGAGGGCGGCGGTCTGTTCGCGCAGGAGTGCGGCGCGGGTTTCGATCTCGGCGAGCACGGCGTCGTACCGCTCGGCATCGGCGCGGCTCAGGTCGGGTATGGCGAGGTCCTCGATGCTGCGGGAGGCCCGGACCGCGCCGCTGGTGCGCCCTTGATCGGCGGATGCGGCATGCAGCAGCGCTGCCAGTACGCGGGGCAGGACCGGAGGATCGGCGTCGGGGCGGACGCGCAGGATCCGGGCGGGCGCGGCGACGACGGACATGCCCTCCGCATCGACGTGAACGCCGAAGCGCGGGCTGGCGGTGACGACGATGTCGCCGGGCTCGGTGAACTGGGCGTGTTCGTACGCCGTGAGCAGTACACCGCGGTCGATGCGACGGTCGCCGAAGCGTGTGGTGCCGAGGATTTCCTCCGGGGCGAGCACGGGGTAGTGGCCGTGGATGGTGAGGTGTTCGGGGGCGATCCGATGGCCGGGGCGGCGGCGTAGGCGGCGCTCGTCGAGGAGCCTGCGGACCGTGGTGTGCCGTACCGGCTGTTCCTCCGGGCGCAGTATGGCTTGGATGCGCAGGGCTGCCCGCAGGTCTGCCTGGTGGCGGGCATGTTCACGGAGGTCCGTCAGGCGTTGTTCCAGTTCGCTGATGCGGGCCGGGCGTTCGAGGACGGTTCGGGTGTAGCGGGCCTCGGGTGGGCGCTGGTGCGGGGTGAAGGCGGCGCCGGGCCGGTCGTCGAGTTCCTTCACGGGAACGATGACCGCGTGGCGGGGCTGGTGCCGGGAATCCCTGCGCCAGCCGGAGGCGCGCCAGATGGCGATGTCTTCGGTGAGCGTGTCGAGGACCGGTTCGGTGAGGGGCTGCGCCGAGAAGTCGGAGAGGTGTACGAGACCTGTGCGCTGTGCATCCGGCGTGCGGGCCAGCACCCAGACCGCCGTGCGGTAGCCGGGGCGGTAGGGATAGGCGCCTTCGGGGAGGCTGATCGCGGCCTTGAGTAAACCGCTGCGGAGGAAGGAACGGCGCAGGCGGTCGGCGTCACCGTGCCGGGGGAGCGGGCGGACCAAGACGTCGGCGGGACCGAGGACGATGGCGGACGAGCCGGAGTCGAGGTAGTCGGTGAGGCTTTGCACCCGCTCCAGGACGGATCGCGCGCTGCGGGTCTCCCCGGCCTCGTACGGTAGGGCGCAGACGAGGAGATTCGGATATCCCCAGTCGTCGGCCGTGAGGTCCTCGCCGTGCGTGACGTCGAGCTGAAACTCGTTCACTCCACGTACCAGCATCCGGCGCCGGATGAGTCGTACGCGGGTGGCGTCGTGGTCGGTGGCGAGGTAGGTGTGGCCGGAGTCCTCCCGCGCTCCAGTGTGCAGGGCGGCGAGGAGATCACCGGACTGGGCATACGGGGTGGCGACGACGGATTCCTCGCCGAGGACGTCGACGCCGGACAGGGCCGCGAGGGCGCGGATCACCGCGGGTGTGGGTTCGTCGGCGGCCAGGTCGTGGGAGCCGAGTCTGCGGCGGGCTTCCAGCGTCCAGTCGAACGCCTCGGCAGGGGTGTAGGCGGCCTCGGTGAGCTCGTCGGCCAGCGCGGCCAGCGCGCTCCCGTTCCGCTCAGGATCGGGTACGGTCCGAAGCTCGGACAGCAGGAATGTGTCGTCGGAGTCGAGGCGGGTGGCCTTGCCGAGAACTTCGTCCCAGCCGTGCCCCGAGACTTCGGTGTCGAGCTGTTGACGCAGGCAGATGAGCGCCGTCAGGGCACCCACCAGTGTTGATGCGGGAAGTTCGGGTGTCCGCCAGGCCGCCAGGGTGTGCAGGGCCAACTCCGCCCGCAGACGGCGTGGTTCAGCGTTGCCCCGGCCCGTTGCCGTGAGCCACTCCACGACATCCCGGGCGTCGAACACCGCGCGGCCGTCCTCAACAGTGAGCGGCGCGGGGAAGTCCGGGTGCCGGCGGCTCCACGTCGTGGGGACGGGCCGCCGCACCTGTGCGAGGGCCGCGATTTCGGCGTAGGTGATACGCCAGGCACGTGCCCCGGGCAGGATGGGACGAGTCACGCTCCGCTCTGTGCTCATCGGTGATCGGTCCCCCTTCCTCCACTGGCGAGCCGCTGCTCGTACCCGGCCGGAGCAGGCTGCTCCCGGACGGGTGGCAGAACTGTACAGCTGTGATGCCTCTCAGGATCCGCTCGGTGTGATAACCGGGGTTATCGCCTCCCGCTTCTCTCTGTGAGGGTGCCGTCGGGCACCTTTGGCACCCGCTTGCCGTACCGGCGTACCACGCGACGGTCCCGAGGCCAGCCCGTCGATGTGGGCCGCGTCGGAAGCAGGCGGTGCCGCGGATGCCGTGTCCGCGGCCCAAGGGGAGGGAACCTCGATGACCGCCAACAACCCTCAGCAGCCGCAGCAGCCCGGATGGGGTGGGCAGCAGCCCGGCTTTCCGCAGCAGCCCGTGCCTCCGCAGTTCACTCCGCAGTTCGCGGATCCGGGGAAGAAGAGGTCCAAGGCCAAACTGGGATGCCTCGGGTGCGGCGGTGTCCTGGCCGCCGTGATCGTCATCGGCGCCATCGCTGCTGTGGCGGGCTCCGGTTCCGGTGGCTCGGTCTCCGACAGCGCTTCCTCCAGCAGCGCTTCCTCCGGCAGCGCCCCGGCGACCACCTCGTCCTCTGCGTCGGCGAACCCCGGCAAAGCCGCCCCGCCCCGGCTGTCCACGGTTGACGCGTTCAAGGCGTACGCGAAGGCGCACGAGTCCGCGAAGACACGCGAAGCCGCCGCACACGTCACGAAGATCCAGGGTGCCGACGTGAACAACGACATTCTGGACTCGGCCGATATCTACACCAACTACACCGGTGGACTGACCAGCGCGGACACCGGCAGCGCCAAACTCCTCGCCTCCGCGTTCGCGGACTTCCAGTCCAGCCGGGGAAAGGCCAGCAAGAACGGCCTGGTCACCGTGTACGGCGCCGACGGAGACATCCTCGGCAACGGGAACTACTGACCCCCTGCCCGCCCCGTCCCGGTGCCGCGCCACCTAACGAACTGCATGGCGCCGGGACAGGGTGGGAAGGGCCTTCGGGCCGACGCTCAAGTGGGCGCCGCCCCCTACGTCGAGCGATGATCCGCTGCTGCTCCGGGCCGGCGCACCGCACGCTGCCCGACGCCATCCTGCGGGTCACGCAAAGAAGCAATCATTTCTCTTCTGATGGTTGATAACCAGGGTTATCAACTTGCGAGCAGGTCAAGGCACTTCACTCGCTCTACCTTCCGTGGTGTCGGCGAAACAGGCACGGGAGCCATCAACTCCCCGACCGAGCCGGTGTCCCATCCGTTCGCACCCAGCCGGAATCCCGGGAGGCACCTCATGACCGAATCCGAAAACGAACAGCCCCAGCAGGACGCCCAGCACGACCACCGTCCTGGTCGGCCGGTTGCCGACGGCCAGGCTCTGTCTCTCGCCGAGACGGTGGCGGCCCGCCTGGCTGAAGCAAAGCTCGGCGAATCCGTGAAGACGCTCCTCAAGGAGGCGCTGGGCGACGCCGAGCCGTCCGGGGCGCCTTCGGTCCGCCGTGTCTACCTCGACTCGGTCGCTGTCACCGGATTCCGCGGGATCGGGCCCAAGGCTTGGCTGACACTCAATCCTCGCCCTGGCGTGACGCTCGTGGTCGGCCGCAACGGTTCCGGCAAGTCCAGCATCGCCGAAGGTGTGGAGTCGGCGTTCACGGGCACGAACATGCGCTGGCAGGGACAGGACGCGACGCGGAGCAGCAACTGGCGCAACCTGCATGACGGCGCCAAGCCGGTGATCGAGGTCAAGCTCGCCGTCGAGGGGGACACGGGCAGAAGCACCCTGACCCGCGCCTGGAAGTCCGAGGGCTTCGCCGACTCCGAGGGGGAGTTCAGGCGGCCCGGCCACGGCTGCGTTCCCGCTGATCGTGCCCCTTGGCTGCAGGCCCTGACGGACTACCGGCCGTTCCTGTCGTACGCCGATCTCGACCGCATGCTCAGCGGAAAGCCGTCGCAGATGTACGACGCGATCGCTTCGATCCTGGGCCTGGGCCACTTGAGCGCCGCCGACAACCGCCTCCAGAAGGAGGAGAAGGAACTGGGCGACGCGGCCAAGGCCGTGAAGAGCCAGCTGCCTGAGATCAAGCAGGCGCTCTACGCCCTGGAGGACGACGACCGCGCCGTTCAGGCTCTGCTTGCCGTCGACGAGGCAACGTACGACTTCGAGACGCTCGACGGGCTGGTGGCCGGCCTGCCGACCACCGATGAGGGCCTCATCGCCGAACTGCGCGCTGCCGTAGACATGCGGGGACCCGACATGACGCAGGTCCATCCCGCGGTCGAACGGCTGCGCCTCGCGCTCGCCGAGAGCGAGGACGTCCGCGCCACCGGCGCCGAGGACGCCCTCCAGCGCGCCGACCTCCTGACCAAGGCGCTGGACCACGCCACCCGTCACCCCGACGAGGAGTTCTGCCCGGTGTGCGGATCCGGAGGGGTCCTCGACGACGCCTGGGCGGAGAGTGCCACCGCCCAGATCGCCGTACTGCGGGACGAGGCGCAGGCCGCTGAGGACGCTCGCCGAGAACTTCGGTCAGCGGTACGGGAGGTGCACAACCTGATCGAGAAGCCCCAGCGGATTCCCGCCGCCCTCGCCGACCCGTGGAGCGCGTGGCTCGCCTGCCGGACCGTCAGTGACCCGGCTGAGCTCGCCCGCCGGGCCGGTGAGACTGCCGCGACCCTGGCCGACGCGTGCGCCTCGGTGAAGGAGTACTCGGCGAAGGAACTGGAGCAGCGCGACGAGCGGTGGCGCCGGCTCGTCTCCGACCTCGCGAGCTGGACCAAGGCGGCGCGCGCCACGGAAGGGAGCAAGGAGCGTCTGGCCGACATCAAGAAGGCCCGTAGCTGGATCAAGAAGCTCTCCACCGAGCTGCGGGAACGGCGTATGGAAGGCTTCGCCGAGCAGTCACAGAGGATCTGGGAACGGCTCCGCCAGGAGAGCAGCATCGACCTGAAGTCCGTGAACCTGCAGGGCAGTGAGAAGGCCGTGGTCCGCAAGCTCGTCATGGACGTCTCCGTAGACGGCAAGGAGGCGTCGGCGCTCAGCGTCATGAGCCAGGGCGAGCAGCACTCCCTCGCGCTGTCGCTGTTCCTGCCCCGCGCCACCACGGCGGACAGTCCGTTCGGGTTCGTCGTTATCGACGACCCCGTCCAGTCCATGGACCCCGCGAAGGTGCACGGACTCGCTCAGGTCCTGCACGACCTGGGCGAGCACCGGCAGGTCGTCGTGTTCACCCACGACACCAGGCTCCAGAGGGCGTTCGCGAGCCAGGAGCTGCCGGTCACGGTGTTCGAGGTGGAGCGTGACAAGCACTCCAAGGTGAAGGTCAAGCCGGTGACCGACCCGGTCAAGCAGGCGCTCAAGGATGCACGTGCCCTCGCCAGTACCAAGGACTTGCCCGTGACGGCACAGAGTCATGTGCTGCCGAGCCTGTGCCGTATCGCGTTGGAGAACGCCTTCGTCGAGGCCGCCTGGATCCGGCACTACCGCTCCGGCGGCTCGGAACAGGAGCTGCAGGCAGCCATCACCGACTCGGACAGGCTCTTGAAGGTCGCGGCCGTGGCGCTGCTCGGGCACGCCACGGAAACCGAGGATGACGTTTTCCGGGCCCTCGCGGTGCTCTGCGGACCGCGCGCCGAGGGATTCCTCAAGCAGTGCCAGCGTGGGGCGCACCCCGCCGGCGCGCGGATCACCGACCCTCACCGGTTCGTGGACGAGATCGAAGCCATCGTGGCGAAGGTGCGCAAGCCGGAGGTGACCGCGTGATGTCCGCTCCCGCCCCTACTTCGGTCGAAGAGCTCCTCCTCACAGCCGACCAGCTGCTCGAAGGGCGCAGCGGGGCAACACCTGCCGGCCGCCACCGGGGCGCGGCCGTCGCGCTGCGCACCGCCCTGGAGATCGCCGTTGACCGCACCCTCGACTCGGCCATGGCGGGACTCGCCCGCACCAAGAGCACGCGGGCCAAGATGCTCTGCCTGCGCTACTGCACCACGGAGGAGACCGCACGCCGGGCCAAGGCCCTCTGGTCCCACCTCTGTCTGGCATGCCACTACCACCAGTACGAGATCGGCCCCACTCGCGACCAGGTTCGCACCTGGCGGGCGGAGGTCGGCGAGCTGGCCGAGGAATTGACTCCCTGACGGCTTGTCACCAACTCGTCTCTGATAGTTCTTTCGCCGGGGAACGGGCATCTGCCCGGCGCAGCACCTCTCGGGGCGCTGCAAGGGAGGGGAAATACATGGGCACCGAAACGCGCGACGACATCACGCGCGACGAGATCATCGCCATCGAGCAGAAGGCAGTCGACCGCGCCTACGACTGCTATGACGAACGGCTTGCCGAGATGACCGGGGGGTCGGTTGGCTCAGCCTCCGCCAGCGGCAAGGACAGTGTCGCCAACCGGCTCGCGGCCGAGGAGCGGGCCGCGGAGTATGGCGGTCTCGGCAACGAATCGCTGGTCATCAGCCGCATCGATGTCCGGGAGGAGCCTGGTGGAGAGCCCGGGCCCTGGTACATCGGTCGCCGCGCCGTCTCCGATATCCGCACCCGCGACACCGTCGTCGTGCTGTGGACCAGCCCGCTCGCCAAAAAGTGGTTAGAGGCGCAGCCTGACGCACCGGGCGAGGTGCTTCTGCATCGACGACTGCGTTGCGCCGAGCGGGTCGTCAAGGACTACTTCGACGAGATTGCCGTGTCTGCCCCCGACCCGCGACGTGCTGCACACGACGTTGAACCGGTGGCCGGGCGCGCGCACGAGGCCGCCGCCGCACAGCGGCAGCGCCAGATACACCCGCCCGTCCTCACCCCCAATGACGTCGCCCGTCTCCACCGTCAAAAGCCGCAGCAACTCGATGACTTTCTCCTGCGCGAGCTCCAGCGCTCGCGGAGCGGCAGCATGCGGGACATCGTCGAGACCATCCGCCGTGACCAGATGGCTCTGGTCACCGGTTCCCCATCCGACATCCTCGTCGTTCAGGGAGGGCCGGGCACCGGCAAGTCCGCGGTCGGCCTGCACCGCGTGACCTGGCTCGTCAACAACGGGCACTTCAAGGCTCAGGAGATCCTCGTCGTCGGCCCCCACCAGCGCTTTCTGGACTACGTCAGCCACGTCCTGCCCACTCTCGGCACCCGAAACGTCAACGCCGTGCAGCTGACCCGACTCTGGGACGGCGAGATCCACGGCGACGACACGTCGCAGGCGCGGACGGTGAAGTCCGACGAACGCATGGCGGCCGTCCTGCGGCGACGCGTCGAAATGGAGTGCCGGCCGGAGGCCCTTGACGACTTCACCACCACCCCCTCCTACGAGGACGCCAAGCCGGAGTTCACCGTTACAGCCGGGAGCACGACCCTGCGCATCCCGCGCTCCGAGGTCCTCGAGATTCTCGAGGACGTACGCGAAGCCGACGGCTCCTACCGTGAGCGCCGCGACCGGTTCCGCAGCCTGCTCGTCGACCGCCTGCTGCAGGAACTCGTTGCCGTCGCCCCGCGCCGCAGCCGAGATGACACGATCCGCCGTGACCTGGGACGCAACCGCCAGGTCGAGCGCCTCATCGAACGTATATGGCCGTCGCCGGGTGCCAGGGAGGCCCTCCGCAGCCTCTACGATTCGCCAGGCATCCTTCGCACCTGCGCCGAGGGCATCCTCGACGACGAGGAGCAGGCTGCCCTGCACCGCTCCCGGGCCGACAGGGCCGACGACGATCCCTGGACCCTCGACGACCACGTCTGCCTCGAAGAACTGCGGTATCTCATCACCGGGGAGACCCCGCAGCGCTACGGGCACATCGTCGTCGACGAGGCACAGGACCTGGCACCCATGCAGGCCCGCTCGCTGCGCCGACGCTCTGCGGCGAACGGCTCCATGACTGTTCTCGGCGACCTCGCCCAGGCCACCGGCCCCCACACCTACACCGATTGGGACCGTCTCGGGACCATCCTGTCCGACCACGGCGACTGGAGGGTCGCAGAGCTGAACACCAGCTACCGCGTGCCGGCGGAGATCATGGAGTTCGTCGCGCCCCTGGCGCGCACGGTCGCTCCCGCGCTGCCCTACCCCCAGGCCATACGCATGGCGGGCGAGGACGCCGTCCGGACGATGCCGATCGAGCCGTGGAAACTCCTGGACGAGACCGTCACTCACGTCACCCGCCTCGTCGGCACCAATGACGGGCACACGCTTCGGTCCGTCGCCGTCATCGTCCCGGACGATTCCGGCTGGCTCGACGAGATCAGCCGCCACCTGGATCAGGCCGACGGCATCACGGGCCAGGAGCGTGCGGCGGTGTCCGTCTTGGCCGCAGCCCAGGCCAAGGGCATGGAGTACGACCACGTCCTCGTTGTCGAACCGGCCACCATCGCCGACCGCGGCCCGGCCGGCCTGCGCCAGCTCTACGTCGCCCTCACCCGCAGCACCCAGAGTCTGACGGTCCTGCACACTTCGCCACTCCCGGAGGCCCTCACGAACACCGACGGCACCCCCGGAGAGGTGGCCGCCATAACCCATCGGAACGTGGCAGACGGCGACATCCCGGAGATCGGCACCGACATGCGGGTCCGGGTGACCGGCCCGGGGCCCGGTGGCCGCTACAGGGTCAAGGCGCTGTCACCCGCCTTCGACGGACCCTTGTTCCTGACAGTGCGGCACGGCTCGGTTGCCCCGCGGCCTGGCGATGAACTGGACTGCTGGGTGTTCGCCCACGAGACGAACCACTGTCTGCTCACAGCGGACCAGCGCGGCCGTCAGCCCATCTCGCCGAGGATGGCCGAACGCTACGTGGCGGCGCTCGACATTCTCGCTGAGCTGACCGGCGGCGGCACCGCTCCGGAGGACGCCCGCGATCGTCTGTCCGAGCTCAAGGGCATGGCCAACCGCGTTCTGCGTCGCGACCAGGCGGACTGGGTGGACGTGCGGCGTGTCCTCGGATCTCCGGACAGGCACCAGCTGAGCCTTCTGCGCGACCTCGCGACGAATACCAACCGCGCGCTCAAGGACAACGGCTTGGACGAGAGCCGAATCCAGGACGATCTGGCCCGTTCCGGCTGGTCCCAGTCTCTGGCCGCGGCCCGGGAGACCCTCCAGCGCCGCCTGGCTGCCGCGCTCGAACCGGGAACCGAGAATGCACCCGCCTCCGCTGTTCAGCAGCCCCATCAGAAGGAAGCCGAGCCCGTGACCTCCGTCGAAGACATGCCAGCCACGCAGGCAGCAACAGCGAAGGGTCTCATGGACGCGCTGGAGACCGCGGCGTCCACCGACCGCACGTGCAAGAAGCACGAGGCCGTGCGCCACGCACTGAAATCAACCCTGCTGTGGGCCGACCTGCAGCCGACAGACTCTCCGGTCATCGACGTCAGCCGCGTCGCGGAAGACGGCCACTTCCTCTACGAGGTCCTCGGGGCCGGCCGCTCCACCCACGCTGATCTGCGCGCGGGAGCCGCCCGGCTCCTGGAGATCAACCACACCCTGTCCACCCCTGCCGACCGCCTCCACCTGGTTCTCTGCGAACCGCCCGCCAAGGACTGGTCGGCCGACACCTTGCGTGACGCCTTCGGCGTTCACGTCCTGTGGCGTACCCGGGACAGCTGGGGCGGCCAGGACGTGGAAACCGCCTTGGGATCCGATCGGCCATAGTCCCGGCCAGACCGCTTGTCCCGTGGAACAGGTGGGTGCTCGGCGCGTTTTGGGGTCGTGGGTTTCCTGACCAGTGGCGGAGCGTTCAGGGCCACCGGGTGCGGACGGTGCTGAGAGCAGCACCGCTGGATGCCCCTGCGGCGTGAGATCGGCGAGCTGTTCCCGTTGGCTCGCTCTGCCTTCGTTTCTGAGGTGGAAGGCATCCCACTGTTCCACAGCCGCTGTGAGCTGCCTTGCTGTCAGGCTGGCTTCGGGTTGTCTTGAACACCTCTTGCCGCTATAGCAGATGGTGTTGACTGCCTGTCTGGCCTGATCAGGCCGCGTGAGAATGAGCGGGAGGAAGCAGTGGATCAAGCAGGGGGCAGAGAGGGTTCCTTCCCGAAGTCATCCCAGGTCAGAAACGAGCTCTCCGGGCAGGTGACTGGGCCGTCCATCCAGGCAGGAGCGATCCATGGCGACGTGAACATCACAATGGCGGGCCCGCCTTCGGAGGCCGAGGCTACCGACGAGGACCTCGCTGAGGAGCTGCGCAGGTCTTCACAGATCTGGCGAGCCCGGTTCTCCAGCGTCGACTTGGTCAACCTGCCGCGGGTGGCGATGCTCGCGCAGAGCAACGCGGTGGCAGCTGCCGCGAGGAGAGCCGGACTCGACGGCACGAGGCCATTTGGCGGGCAGGGGATGGCGCCCGGGGAGTTCGTCCGGATCGTTCGCCCCTTGTTCGAGACATGGGATGCGGAGGCGGTGACGCTCCGCGAGGACACCGCAGAGAAGGCGCATCGTGGCCTTCTGGTCTCCTTCGAAAGCGCTATGCGTTGCAACAATCCCCCCGAGGTGCCGTTGAAGGAACCGACCGGAATCTTGGCCCAGGATCCCCATCTGGTCTTTTCTATCGGGACAAAGAAGGTGGTCATCACCTTCGACCCGCGTTGGCTGACAACGTCGACGGCGACTACAACGCTCCATGATTCTGCTCGGGAGCCCCTGGTTTTCTCGGGTATCGGAACTGTGGCGTCGGTGTCGGAACGAGGGAAGATTCGAATCTCGGCACTTATTTTCGGGCAGCCGGAAACCCTGGCTCAGGCTCAGTTTGAGTATGCAAAGAAATCTTCCATTTCGGCTCCGCCCGGTTTGACGTGGGCGGACTTCCGTAACGAGCTGTCAAGTTCGGAGTTATCGCACTTTCGTGGGGATCAATCGCAGGAAAGGGGAACCGTGAGCCGCAAGAGTATCGCTCTGCTATTTGATGAGGATAAGGTGCTGCCCGAGCAGATCGACCGAGTCGTGCTGACCCAGCTCTCACGGGTTGTTCCCGAATATCGACGGGATCTGGGTGTGGCCATCGCGAGTCTGTTCTTCAATGGTGGCGGTGTTTCGGCTGCTGACCTCGCTGCTCATTTCCTTGCTCGGGAACCCGCGCTCTGGAAGTCCCTCACGGTGCCTGGGCTTACTACCCTGATCGAGGACTGCAATCTCGCCGTCTCTACCGTTTCTGGGCTTAGTGAGGAGCAGGCGGTGGACCTGCATGAGACGATGCGAGAAGAAGCTCCCAGTTACCTCGGATGCGTTGAGGTAGACAGGAACTTGCCCTTGCATAAGCGGCTTCTTCCGGCACGCGGTGACTATCATGTCGTCGGCGCCGAATTGCGCCTGGTCTACAGCGCGGCAAGGCGTGCTCTCGACGAGGCTAATGGTGAGAACCTGGAAGTGCCGTTGGATAAATGGCGGGAGAGAGGGTTGTTTCGCAGCGTTGAATGGGAAGAAGACCTGGAACAGTCTGCGGCCGAGGAAAGAGAGGCGTCGATGTTTATCGAGGCCTGGCTGAATGCGCAGTCTGAATGATTCCCCTGGGCCTCCGCCGTTATCTGTCCGGGAAGTCGAGCGTGTAATCGCTGCCGCCGTGGCAGCCCCGCGGCGGGCATCAGCCGACTCGACCCGAGCCTGCGATGCGCCGCTTTCGAGCTTGGGCGAGCCCCCTATCGATCAGTCCCTGTCGCAGGAGACCATGGTGTGTTTATGTTGAAGGTGAGGCTTGAGAAGTCCCGGCCTTGGAGCACTGGGCCATTCTGCGTGCCGCCGCTGATGCAGTTGTGCACGTCGCCGACCGAGGAGTTGGCCTGTGCCCGCTGCCACCACTCATCGAGCATGATGCGGAACTCTCCATCCAGCGCGGCTCGCACGCCGAGGGCGCTGGCCAGTGCCTGCGCGCGCATCGGGTCGGCAGGGTCTCCCTCGAGCGCGGCGACTTCCAGTTCGCCGGAGCTGACCTGCGGCGTCCCGTCGTCTTGTGTCCCCTGGGTCGCGGCTCGCCCGAATGGGCGCCGCACCAGCGTGGTAAGTCCTTGCCACGCCTGCCGTCCGGCTTCGCCGCCAAGACCGCCGGCCAGCGCGGCGAGGGCCGCTGCGGTGATCGGATCCATACCGCAGACGTATATCACCAGCCACTGACAATAGGTGAGCTTTCTCAAGTCCCGCTTGCACGGCCGCAACAAGCGGAGCAGGCCGGTCGCACGACATCAGTGATCACCTGATGTCGGGACAACGCGGACGGACCGGAGAGGGGTGAATAGGCGACGCTCGGCGAACTGCCAAGGGGTTCTTGCCGCGGTGGCGAAGGCGGCGGGGCCTTCTGGGAGGTGCGTGAGGACGCCGAGGAGCAGGGTGTGGGAGACGGCCAGGAGGAGGCCGTGGCGCCCGGCGGTGTGGTGGAGGAAGGCGGCGCAGTGGCGGGCGCGGGTGTGGAGCTCGGTGAGGCTCTCGCCGTCCTCGCAGCGTAGGGAGGGGTTGGCGAGGCGCCGGGCGCGCCAGGCGCGGTAGGCCGGCGGATAGGTCTCGGCCGTGCGGCCGAGGACGATGCTCGGGGCGCGCCATTCGGCAAGGAGGCCGGAAGTGGCCACGATCGGCAAGCCCGTGAGGTGCGAGACGAGGGTGGCTGTCTGACGGGCACGGGGGACCGGACTGGTGACGATCGCGGTGATCCCCTCGGGGAGGGGGAGGGAGCGGCGTACCTGATCGCGGCCCTCCTCCGTGAGAGTGGCCTCGTGTGGGGCGTGGTAACCGGGGCGGTGGCCTTCGTAGGCACCGTGACGCATGAGCCAGATGTCAGCCAAGGATCCAGCCTCCGTCGACGCGCAGGGTCTGTCCGGTGATGAAGCCGGCGTCGTCGGTGGCGAGGAAGGCGACGGCCGCGGCGACGTCGTCCGGGCGGCCCCGGCGTTGGACGCACTGGCGGGCGAGCTGCCGGGCGGTCATGGCCTCGGGGTCGTCGACGACGGTGTCCTCGGCGGGGACGCGGATGGAGCCGGGGGCGACGCAGTTCGAGGTGACGCCTGCGTGGCCGAGTTCGCGGGCGAGGGCGCGAGTGAGTCCTTCGAGGCCGGCCTTGGCGCTGACGTAGCCGGCGAGGTCATGGCGTCCCGCCGTGGCGAGGACGGAGCCGATCGTGATGATCCGGCCCCAGCCGGCGGCCGTAATGGAGGGGGTGAGCTCGTGGGCGAGGAGGTAGTGGCTGGTCAGGTTGGTGGCCAGTGCGTCGTCCCAGTGGGCCTGTGTCGTCTCCATCCACGGCTGGCGGGGGTAGGCGCCGGCGTTGCTGACCAGGATGTCGATCGGGCCGAGCCGGTCGTGGGCAAGGTGGGAGAGGGTACGTACGGCCTCGGCCTCGCGGACGTCGGCTGCCAGGGGGATGGCGGTGCCGCCGCTGTCGGTGATGCGGGTGGCGAGGTCGGCTGCGGCCTGGTCGTCGTGGAGGTGAGCGAGGGCGACGGTGGCGCCGTCGGCAGCGAGACGGCGGGCGATGGCCGAGCCGAGGCCGCCAGTGGCTCCGGTGACCAAGGCGGTGCGGCCGTTCAGGGGGCCGGGCATGGCGACTCCAGCGGGCAGAAGTAGGTGGCGGGGTCGAAGGCTGGGCTCATGGCCTCGGCGAGACGGGCGAGGAGGACAAGCCGGTCCTCGGGTGCCAGGTCGCACAGGTTGTAGACGCCGAGGATGCGCATGGCCAGGTACGGGCGGAGCAGGTTCGCCAGATCCCCGCGGGGCCAGAGGCGGTCGGCGACCGGTCGTACGAGCTGATTCCAGTACGCGGCCACGGCGGCTCGCCGGGGAGCCGAGAGGCGCGGGGTGTAGTCGATGTGGACGGTGCCGGTGGTGTGGTCGACGGCCGCTTGTCCGATCTCGGGGGTGTTGGCCGGGACGTGGTCGAAGGCGGCGGGGTGGTCGGAGAACGCGGCCGGGTTGTACGTGGGCACGAGCCAGCCACCGAGGGCGGAGGCGTACCAGAGGAAGTTCGCGAACTCGCCGGGGATGCTGTTCATCCCGGCGGTGTCGTAGTCGAACCAGGCGAGCGGGTGGGCGAGATTGACGTCGGTGGGGTCGCCCTGGGTGAGGGCCGCCCAGACCGGCTCGCTCGTGGCGAAGTGGGCGCGCAGCCAGCGGAGGGTGGCAGCCCAGTCGAGGCTGTGTCTGCGGCCGTTGATGTTCAGGGTGTAGGTGTTGAGGCGGGAGACCGGAATGTTGACGATGCCGTCGGCGATCAGGAAGTCCCTGCCGGCGTAGTACGTGTTGAGTCGGCCGCCGGGTGCTGCGCGGTTCCAGTACAGCTTGCGGACGACGTGCGCCGGATCGGTCGGCCATGCCGTCGCGAGGATGACCTCTCGGTACGCGGCCGTGAGTTGGTCCATGTAGGTGTGGAGGTCGCCGCTCGGCTCGTCCGCGTTGAGAAGGTCGAGCAGGAGGCCCTGGTCGGTGCCGCCGGGGAGACGTTCGTACGCCAGGAGGTGCCCGCCCGGCACGCGCAGGTGGGCATGGAGGGAGGGGACGCGGTAGTGCCGGGCCAGGCGGGCGTGGCCGCGGATTTCCTCGCGGGCCTCGGCCGGGTCGCGGGTGTACTTCAGGAGCAGCGGGCGGCCGAGGAGGTCGACGGGGCAGAGCAGGTTGCGGGTGAAGCGCCGTACCGGACCGAACCGAAGGAGAGGCCGGATGCTCATGGCCTTCCCCCGTCGAGGAGTTCCAGGCCGATCTGGGCCAGCGCTGTGGGCGGGAAGGCGTCCATGTGCACGTCCGTGTCCGGGGCGATGGAGTCGCGGACGGGGCAGAGGTCGCCCTGGTGCATGCGGTCGGACAGGTCGGTGGCGACGGCGTGGTGGTGCGGCAGGCCGGTGCGCCACTTGCTGTGGCTGTGGCGCGCGTACAGACCGATGACCGGCGGGCCGCTGTACTCCCCGCCTCGCGCCATCGCGGCGAGGTGGGTGAGACCGGTGTCGTTGCCCACGATGAGGTGGCAGTGCGGGAAGAGGTCGGCGAGGTGGTCGGCCGGCATCCCGTCAAGGCGGAGGATCTGCACATGGCGTCGAGGGGCCTCTGCGGTGATGCGGAGGCCGTCGCCTGGGTTGCCGCCGATGAGCAGCAGCCGGGCCTGGGTCTGCTGGCTCTCGGCGATGTGCTCGGCGAGCTCGACGTAGCGCTGGGTCGTGTAGTCCTTGCGCTCCGGCCAACTGGTGGCGGTAATGGCCCCGATGGTCAGGCCGCCCAGCCAGCCCACCGAGCGCAGTTCCTCCACGAGGTTGTTCGGGCTGGTCGCGAGGATCGGAGCGAAGGGTGCGGTGCCGGGCAGACGGATGCCCAGGCGGCGCTCCAGGGCCAGGTAGTGGCGGGCCGGCAGGTCCGAGTGGGCGCGGCCGTCGGTCGACCAGCACGGTGGGGCAGCCGGGTCCAGCACCAGGCGCACCGCCGCTTCCGAGCCGTAGGACTCGATTCCCGTCCGGTCTCCGATCACTGCACGCCATCCGCTGGGGGTGGCGGCCTCGGGCGTCGTGATGAGCCCGGCACGGGCGATCAGTCCCGCGTACGGACCTACCGCCCGAACGGTCACGCGAACCGACCGCAGCCGTAGCCAGTCGAGGACCGCGCGGACCCCGGACAGCGCGAGGAGGGAGTCGCCGAGCTTCCCGTCGAAGGCCACCACGATCTCGCCACACCCGCTCAGGCGGTGGACGAGCTCGGTGGAAGGGGTAAGCGGGAGTGGCGCGCCGATGGGAGCGCTGCCCCGGTCGTACCCGAGCGGGGTGGTGTGGACGGCCCCGGCGGGGATGACCGGGGAACCGTGGTGAAACCGGATCCCCGCCGGGGCGACCGCGGTCATGCCGTGCCTTCGATCGTGGTGAGCGAGACCAGGGGCAGACCGAGGTCGGTGAGCAGGTCGCGGGCTCCTCGGGTGGTGTCCTCCACCAGGCAGGCCGCCGCCAGCGGGACGGCGCCGGCCTCGCGGAGGCGCCGGGTGAGGTTGGCCAAGGTCCGGCCTGTGGTGATCTCGTCGTCCACGATGACGATCCGCTGGCCGGAAGCGATGCCGTACGCGAAGACGTCGGTGCGCATCGCGTGGGGCTCGCTGAAGCGGACCGCTCCGTCGAGCGGGAGGTGCAGTTTCCAGGCGATCTTGTACGGGAGGTGGGCGGCGCCGGCGAGGGAGACGGTCGGCAGGATGCCGCCGGCGTCCAGGCCGAGGAGGAAGTCCACGGAGGCGATTTCGCCCGTCACCTGCTCTTGGAGCAGACGCCACAGGTCAGCTCCGGTGTTGGCGAGGGTGTCGGGGTGGACCGGGTCCTCCAGGCCGTCGAGGGAGTGGATGACGCGTTCGCGGCGGCTTGTGGCTCCGACGCTGAGGCGCTCGACGATCCGGGCGGAGAAGGACGGCATGGTGATGGTTTCAGGCATGGCGAAGCTCCTGTCGGATGGAGAAGGAGGGGGACGCCGTTCAGGCGGCGAGCTGGGCGGCGTACCAGGTGAGGAACTGGTCGACAGCCGTGGTGACGGGCTTGAGGCCGCGGTCGGTGTCGCCGTTGCGCCAGGCGCTGGAGATCTCGGCCAGGGAGGGCGCCGAGAGGTTGGGCAGGCCCGGCATGCGGGAGGCTGCGGTGAGGATCCGGTCGGGGCCGGACTCCCACTGGTTGTGCTCGCGGAGGAGGAGGCGGCAGGCGAGTACGAGGTGTTTGTAGAGCTGCCGCAGGGTGGCCGGCCTGGCGTCGGCGCGTAGGCGGCGCATGGTCAGGATGACCTGGGGGAGTTCGCGGACGGCGGCGAGCGCGAGCTCTTCTCTGCTGATCGACGGTAGTTCGAGGTCGGGTGCGGCGTGCAGGACGGGGCTGCCCTGCTGGAGCTGGTGGAGGGCGAACGCCAGGCGTGGGGTGAGGCGCCGGGCGGTCAGTTCGCCGGGGGTGACGAGGGTGGGGCCGAGGGATGCCGCACCGCCCAGGGCGGTCCGGTACTGCTCCAGGGCCTCGTGGACCCGGCTGATGGCCTCGTGTTCGGCGATCACCAGAAGGTCCAGGTCGGACCATCCGGCGATCCAACTGCCCTCGCCGGGGCTGCCGGTCAGGGCGGCGAGCTGTACGCCGGGGCCGTATGCCCGTACTGCGTCGGTGAAGTCGGCCGTCGCCGAGGCGATGGCGGCCGGCAGGCCGAGCCCGTAGGGGGTGGCCACGCGCAGTGCCGTGGCGGCGGGTGGGGCTGCGATGCGGCGGAGGCGGGCGCGGAGGGCGGCGATGCTGCCGGTGTTGTCGATGACGTGGTCGGCGAGCGCGGCGACCTTGTGGGCGCCGCGGCTCATCTTGATCTCGTCCTTCGCGGCGACGGTCTGGGCCGGTGTCCCGGATCGCTCGACGCGTACGGCGAAGGAGGCGTCCAGATAGACGATCTGGAGCGTGTCGCCCATGAGTTGCTTGAGTTCGGCGATCGAGGCGTTGTCGTGGACGGACTCGATGGTGAACAGCCAGGTGTCGACGTGGGCATCCGCGAAACGGTTCAACTCGCCGAGCAGTAGCTCGGCCTGGCGCCGGGCCGACAACGAGTACGGGTCCGCGAGGCCCTCCCGGTGGGCGGCCTGCCGCAGGAGGAAGCCGATCTTGAGGCGCTGGGCACCGCACGTGCGCTGGACGAATCCGGCGCTGGTGCTCTTGCCGCACTCGCTTAGCCCGCCGAAGGCGAGGACTCGGCGTAGGTGCCGACTCGGC
Organism: Actinacidiphila sp. bgisy167; assembly: GCF_057707665.1. Taxonomy (NCBI): domain Bacteria; kingdom Bacillati; phylum Actinomycetota; class Actinomycetes; order Kitasatosporales; family Streptomycetaceae; genus Actinacidiphila; species Actinacidiphila sp. bgisy167. The sequence continues at coordinate 36,188 of NZ_JBYIQP010000052.1, forward strand.
TTGATCTCCGCGGGGGCGGCGTTGTCCCTGCCGTACAACTTGAAGCGGGCCGGTACGGGAAGCCGGCGGCGGCCGGCGACGACGTCGGATACCAGCGCGTCGAGGGCGGCGCGCAGTTCCTCTCGCTGGCCGTGGAGGGCGGGGACGCGTCGGCGGGCCAGCTCGTCCCGGGCTGCCGCCCGTTCGCTGTGCCAGATTCGCAGCGTCAGCACCGAAAGACGGTCGATGACGGAGGCGAGCGTCTCTGTGTGCAGCGGCGCATCGGCGCGACCTGCGTCCGTCAGCGAGCCGAGGACCTCGTCGGCCCGCTCGGCGAGGGCGTTGCGTTCGGCGTTGAGTTGGTCGATCTCGCGTTTGCAGTCGGCGACCTGGGCGGCGGAGAGTAAGGCGCCGCGCACCCGGTCCTCGGTGTCCCACAGACGTCCGTTGACGGTGTGGAGCCGGGTGACGGCGTCGTCCAGGCGGTGCCGGTCCTTGTCCTGAAGAGCGGCGATGGCGCGGGACAGGCCGGGCGGCAGAACCAGGGGTGGGGAGTTCTGGGTCATCGGGGACTCCCGTCGGTGGGTTGGCTGAGGTCGAGGTGAGCGATTACGTCGGCATGGACGTCGTCCAGAGAGCGGTTCTCGCAGTCGACGATCGCGGTGTACGAGCCGTGGTCGGCCTGGTGGAGGAGGACCGCGTGCAGCGTCTTCTGGTAGGCCGGGTAGATCCCGGTCCAGGGGCGGCCCTCGCGGACGCTGGTGATGGCGTAGCTGCGCTCGGCGTCGAGGGACGGGAGTAGGAGGATCGAGTTCTCTGGTGCGGTGGCTCGCGCACCGGCGATGCCCGTCACGGTCTTGAACGCCTCGCCGACCGTCAGTCCGTCCTTGACCACGCAGGTCGCGGCGGCCACGGCGAGGAGCATGGGCAGCCCCCGGTCGAGCAGGCCCGTGCGTCCGGCGTCGCGGGCGGCGGCGCGCTTGGCGTGGCCGACGAGCAGCATCTCGGTCAGTTCGACGGTCGTGGACGTCTCGAACCACCACTGGGCGTAGTTGCCGGCGGCCACCCGCGTCCACGGCTCGGGGTCGTGCTCGTGGACCGCGCCCAGCGGCTGGAAGTCGTCCCAGCGCTCGGCCAGCCGCACGAGGTGGGTCGTCTTCCCCACGTTGTCAGGGCCGTTGAGGCTGACGAAGTCCGGTGCCCGCACCATCGCTCACGCCTCGCGGATAGGGGTGTCGAGGACGGAGATGATCGCGTCCGTGTTCGCGGCGATGAACTCGGCGAGATCCGGCGGCATCAGGTTCAGTTCGCGGACCGCCTCGCCGGTGAACGGGATGCGTACCACCTCGTACCTGCCCCGCTCCGGCTTGGAAAACTCCGAACCCGTGCGCGCGGCCAGGTCCATCGACTCCAGGCGCGCGGCGAAGATGTGCTGGACACCGACGCCGCCATCCAGCTCGTCAGTGATCAGGTGGACGAGCTCGGCGCGCTCCAGCTTGCCGCCCAGCTCCTCGAACACCTCCCGGTGCAGGGCCGCCTCGATGGTGGCGTCGGCCTCCTCGATCCCGCCGCCGACGGTCACCCAGTACGGCTCCCTGCCCGGCTTGGTGCGCTTGATGAGGACGAGCTCGTCGCCGTCGAGGAGGATTGCGCGGGCGTTGCGCTTGACGATGTCCGTCATGCTGTCTGCTCCTTCTGATGGTGGTACAGGGGAGAACAAGCGGAGGGCTGCCTCGTCGCGGTAGACGCCTCCCGGCTCGGTTGAACTCAGCATGGTGCAGATTGGTGACGGGGTGTGACGTACACGTGCTGCAGCAATGCCGCACCACTGCTGAAGGAGGCTGACTACGCTGGCCGTTTCGGCGTTCCACCGGGTGACGAACAGGGGGTAGGACGGTGGTCACGGTGCAGCGATGGTCCGGCCGGGAAGCCCGGCTGTTACGCGACGCCCTGCGCATGAGCCTGCGGGACTTCGCCGCCTACCTGGGCGTGAGCGATCGGACTGTGTCGAACTGGGAGGGCGGCGGGGCGAGTTACCAGCCCCGCGGTGAGTCCCAGGCCGTCCTCGATACGGCGCTGGGCCGCGCGTCGGACGATGTGAAAGCCCGCTTCACGGCAGCCCTGGGAACGAGCGGCACTGCTCCACCCGTCACAGGCCGGATCGGCGTCGACTCCCACAAGTTCCTGCCGGTCTTCATCGGCGCCGAGCGCGCCGACCGGCTGCGCGCCCACATGACGGTGAGCGTGGGCGACCAATGGCTGGAGTCCTCCTCGGCCCGCGTGAACCACCCCGAAGCGCGGGACTGTGTCCTGCACGTCTTCGCGTGCGGAGCCGCTGTCTTCCACCTCGTCCAACCTCGCGAGCCTCCCGCGCTCACCGACCTCGCCGTCTGGCGCTACCGTTCGTACGCCTCCGACCTGCCCTGGGCACGGAACAAGCTCCGCGACCTCCTGGATGAAGACCACGACCGCGTCCCCAACCCCGAGTACGTCCTCTCCCTGTACTGGCTCACCTCTGCACCTTGGGCCGGAGACGCTTACGACACCGCCCTGCGCCTGCTGTCCACGCCCTCGGTCCTGGTCGACCGCGGTGCTCCGGGCGGGCCCACGCCGCTGGACGGCACGGTCGAGGCATCGCTCCTCGCCACCGGCTTCGACCACCCGGACATCGTGTCCTTCGGCGTACGGGGAGTTTCCACCGGTTACGCCGGCTGGTCCGGCGTCGCCTACGCCTCCCACTCCCGAGAGCGCGGCCTCACCGTCGACGAGTTGGTCGCCTGCGAGTTGACCGTCCAGGCCCTGTGGTGCTTCACCCGCCAGGTCCAGCAGATGATCGAGGATGGCCAGGACCCCTCCATGCCCGAGCAGTATGGCTGGCGCTTCCTGCGTGCCGCCTCCTCCCGGCTCACCACCGCCCGCGCCCAGGAGACCGCGCAGCACGTCCTGATGCGGGAGGCCATCATGAAGACCAGTGGACTGGCCGAAAGGCTGCGCGCCGCACAGGACGCTCTGCGCGAGAGCGTCGGCTGAAGCACACGGGGCAGGGGAGACAGCGGATGGACATCGGCAGTGCCGCGCTGGTCGTGATCGACATGCAGAACGGCTTCGTGAACCACCACAGCCGCCACGCGGTGCTCGCGGTCTCCGACCTGGTCGCCCAGTGGTCCGCCGCCGGGCGCCCTGTGCTCTTCACCCGGTACTTCAACTATCCGGACAGCCCCTACGAGCGCTTCTTCCAGTGGAGCCGAGTTCAGGAACCGCCCGAGACGGACATCGTTCCTGAGCTCGCGGAAGCAGCCCTCCGCGCACACGCGGTCGTCGACAAGACCGGCTATACGCTCCTCACCCCGGAGGCTGGCGAACTGATCCGCCGAGCAGGCTGGACCGACCTCGTCTTCTGCGGGATCGCCACCGAGAGCTGCGTCCTGAAGTCCGCTGCCGACGCCTTTGAGCACGGCTACGCTCCGTGGATCGTCGCCGACGCCTGCGCCAGCGACGCAGGCCCCGACGTCCACGACGCCGGCCTCCTCGTCGCCCGCCGCTTGATCGGGACCGGCCAACTCGTCACCAGCAACCACGTGATGAGTCAACTCACTGCGTACGCAGGGACTCCGGTGCTGGAATAGCCCCATGGCCGACACGCTGTACGACACCGACCTGATCATCATCGGTGGCGGCCCGGCAGGCTGCGCCGCCGCTCGCATGGCCGCCAGCGTCGGCATGCGCTCGATCCTGATCGAGCCGGATCGGCTGTGCCGCAACCTCTACCGGATCCCGGCCCTGAACAACGTCCTCGGCGGCTACACCACCGGCCCCGAGCTCGCCGACTCCATCGTCGCGGAACTGAAGAGCACGGAGCTGTGCCGCCTCGAACTCGGGCGGCACGTCACCGAACTCCGCGCCGACGAGGCTCGCGTGACCGTCACAGTCGACACCGGCGCCCGTCTCACCGCTCCGTACGCCATCGTCGCCACCGGTGTCGGCCCCCTCCAGCCCCGCGACGTCACCTGGATCACCGCTCCCAGCGGCCTGACGCTGCCCCCGCTCTGGCAGGCCGAGGCCGATGACACTGAGGGCCGCGCCCTCCTCGTCCTTGGCGGCGACCGCCCGATCGGCACGTTCCTGCGGGCCAACCCGACCACCGACACCCGCCTGCTCGTGGCGTATCCGGCGGCCGACGAGTACAAGATCGACGAGATCCGTGAGGACTCACGCGTCACACTTCTCCCCGTCGAGCACCTGACGCTGGGGCCCGCAGCGGGCACCGCGGTGGCAGCGGAAGCGATGGGCCAGGGCGGCACCGGGCAGACGATCACGGCGGATGCTGCCTACCTCAGCATCGGCAACGCCCCGACCGCCCCATCCGGCGACCTGACCCGCGGCGCGGACGGATACTGCCCGCCCACCGACCAGCACCCCCGCGTCATCGTGGCCGGCGACCTCCGCTCCGCCCGCTTCCAACGGATCATGACTGCCCTGGGTTCTGGCAGCGAGGCCGCGCTGCAGGCTTACTACGCGGCCAGGGAGCTGCTCGCTGACGGCTGAGGCATAGGGGGAGGCGACAGTGCTCGGAAGGGAACCTCTTTGACCACCAGTCGGGGCAAGGCGGCGGTCGCTGCAGCCGTTGTCGTTCAGGAGGGGCGGGTTCTTCTTGTACGGCGGCGTGTGGCGGAAGGCGCACTCTCGTGGCAGTTCCCGGCCGGGAAGATCGAATCGGAGGAGACCCCGGGAGAAGCCGCAGCACGTGAGACCGAGGAAGAGACCGGACTCCTCGTGACCCCGCAGAGAGCGCTGGGACAACGGGTGCACCCCATGACAGGTAGGGAGATCCACTACGTCGCATGCCGTCCCGTCGGTGGCGAGGCGATCATCGCGAGTGAGGGCGAAGTAGCCAGCCTGACCTGGGCCGCGTACAGCGAGATTCCGCAGTACGTGCCGTACGGGCTGTTTGGTCCGGTGCAGGATTACCTCGACGAGACTCTGCTTGGCTGAACCCTGCAGGGCCGACGTTTCTTGAGGTTTAAGGGGCGTGCTGCTGGTGCATCAGGTTTCACCGCTGCCGTCACACTCACCGCAGTAGACGTCTGGCTTCCGTCGCTGGGGGGCGCGAGAGAAGCGGGGGACGTAAACCGGTCGGGCGGAGAGGAGAACTCGCACAGGCGGTGTCGTACCGAGATGGCAGAGTGCCAGCCATGGACATCGACCGGTTCTGGCAGTTCATCGAATCCGCGCGTTCTTCCGCGACCATCGTCGGCAGGCCCCTCGACGAGGTGCTGGTGGGGCTGCTCGCCGAACGCTCACCTCAGGAAGTCCTGGAGTATGCGGAGCGGTTCGACGAGGTACATGACGGGCTGTACCGGTGGGACGTCTGGGCTGCTGCGTACCTCATCGGCGGGGGGTGCTCCGACGACAGCTTCATCGACTTCCGGGCCGGGGTGATCGCCCTGGGCCGCGAGTGGTACGAGCGGGTCGCCGCCGAGCCGGACAGCATTGCCGAGCACCCTGCCGTGGTGGAAGCGATACAGGATCACCGCGACGAGACCTTGTTTTACGAGGAGATGAACTACGTGGGCGGCGGCGCCTTCGAGCTCCTCACCGGAGACTCGGACGCTTTCTACAAAGCCTGGGCCGAGTACAAGCCCGCCGATGAACACGTCGGCACGGAAGCCGACATGGGCGAGGACTTCGACTTCGACGACGCCGGGGAGATGCACCGACGGCTTCCCCGCCTCGCACGGCTGTCTCTCGGGCCGAATGCCTAGTGCCGCATCAGGCAACGTTGGCCCGGCTGTGACGTCTCAATCGGTGCTGTGCCACCGATGGGCTATGCCTTCCACGGTCAGACGTCAGTCGGGTACGTCTTCGCTGTCGAAGTCGCTGGTGGAGGTGAGACCTTCGACGAAGGAGCGGAAGTCCGGTGCGAGGGCCAGCTCTTCATTGCGGTCGGCGTCGAACCAGGTTACCGATGGTTCCCCGTGTCGGCCGGATGCCCGGTAGTCGAGTGCAATCCAGTAGTGCCCGCCGCCTGAGATAAGCACGGCAGGCGCGGGCAGTCCCCATTCCTTGATCAGGTACGGACTGTCCAGCAGAGAGAGTGTGCGTTCGTCTTTGCCGATGCCCATCAAGTGGTCGAACGGGATGTGATCGGCACTCCAGGAAGTCGGCTGGTTTGTCGGGAAAGCGTCCCGGTCGGCTGCGGACTCGCCCCCGTTCTGACCGCGCAGCAGGGCAAGGAGCGAGCTGGGGAGCGTGACACCGAGCAATCGCTCGGCTTTGTGCACGGTCTCACCAGTCAGCGGCTGGTGCACTACGTAGCTGCTGCCGGGCTTCCAGAAGGCGCCCTGCACATCCTCAAAGCGTGCCATGGCCGAAATCGTAGGAGCCCCGCATCGCGCTGCGCCGCCCGGCCCGAGCTCGGTCGCAGGTAGAGGGGCGGGCCGACCGGAGGACGGGGTACGGCCGGTGGTCGGGAGCGCTCTCGACCACCGGCCGTCAGATTCCCCCTCTGGTTGGTGCCTTTTGTGCGATCAATCCTTCGTGTCGAGACCCGCGACGGCGATGCTCTCCAACCGGCCGTACTCCAGCATGTCCTCGTGGGTCATGAAGGGGATGAGGACCTTGCGGTTCGGAATGACGTACTTGAACAGCAGTTCGGCCAGCTTCACTATGGCTTCGTGTGCCTCGGCTTCGGCGTTGGGGTTGTTGATGTGGGCGCCGGCGGCCTGGAGTTCTTCGATGGTTGCGCCACGGGCCATGGCCTGCTCTTCCTCGGTGAAGAGGCGCCCATCGAGATGTCGGAAGACCAGGGAATCCTTCGGGCCCTTGAAGTCCATGTCGAAAAGCAGGGCCATGACGTGGGGGCGGGGGGTGGCATCGGGCATGGAGGTTCTCCTTGAGAGGGACGAGACGAATACCGATGCGTCTATGGTCTGGAGAACCGCCGGTTGGGCTAACCGGCGATTGTCGGCTATGTTCCCGCCTCGTTTCGCGGCTCAGCGTCGGCGCGGGGACATGTTCGCGGGGTTGGTTCCGATGTGGGCGGAGTGCCCTGGTGCGGGGACGGCGTGGGCGCTGCCGGCTCGCCGGCCCTGGGAGTTCCGGGGTTCGGCGGGGAGGTCGGCCATCCGCCGCAGCCGCCACACGAGTACGTCGCTCGCCCGTTCCGCTGTGTCCAGTTCCTGTCGGGCGGCTGCCCGGGCGAGCAGGGCGGTGGGATCGTGTCCGGTGATTCGGGCTTCATGGAGAGTGGCTGCGAGGGCGGGCCAGCCGGGTTCGGTGAGGATGCGGTCGGCCAGTTTGGGCAGGACTTGGCGGACAGTGGTGGCGTGGTGGTGTCGCCAGGAGGGGGCCAGGAAGCTGCTCTGCTGGTGGAGCAGGGCCATGGGGCGGCTGGCGGCGGCCGGGTAGGCGGCACGGAGGTGCGCGGCGGCCCGGTGCGCGGCTTCAGCCTGCTGGGCGTGTTGTTTCTTGGCGTGCCAGTGGGCGGCGGCGGTGATCAGGAAGAACAGCATGTCGATGGCCATCGCTGCGGTGGCGCCGTCCTCGCCTCGGCCAAGGGCCGGGCCGCTGTGGATGAGGTCGCGGGCGGCTTGGCGCAGGGCGTGGTCGTGACCCCGTGAGGCATGTACGTGAGAGCGGGAGGCTCGTTCGAACGCGGTGGCTGCGGCCTGGAGTTCGTTGCGGGTGTGGGCGGCGGAGGTCTGGGCGAGGGCGTCGAGGACCTCTCCGGTGGCGGCGATCTGCGCGGCGATGACGCCCTCGTCGCCCTGGTCGATCATGAGCAGCGCCTGCCAGGCGGCTCCGGCGGCTCGTCGGCGTGCGGACGCGGGCCCGGTCGATGGCAGGGCCGGCTGCTGGGTGGCGTCGTCCGCGTTCTGGGCCCAGCGTTCACGGATGCGCGGCAGGGAGAGGTCCGGGGCGAGTTTGGAGCCGGAGTAGAAGACCGGCTCGCCCTTGCCGTTGCGGTCTCCAGGCAGGGCGACGGTGTAGCCGAGAGTGTCGCCCGACGGTGCGATACGGCGCCGAACAAGCAGGCCGGCTGCGGCGAGGCGGTCGAAGAACTCCTCCTCGCCCGCCGTGCCTGCCGCTGAGCGACGGACCTCTTCCCGTAGTTCCTCGCGCGAGGTGCGCTGCCGGCCGAAGCGCTCGGCCTTGTGACGCTCGGCGCTGGTGGGCCGCTTGGCGGCGGTACCGTCCCCGGGGGTGATTTGGCGCAGGCCGTAGTCCGCTTCGATGAGGCGGGCCTCAGCCTGGGCGCGGCGGGCCTCGTTGTGCAGGCGGGGCCGTCGGCCGTCGTCGCGGACGAGGGTGGCGATGATGTGGATGTGGTCGTCGGCGTGGCGTACGGCAGCCCAGCGGCAGGCGGTGTCGTCGCCGTCGGGGGCGATGCCGGTGGCGGCGACCATGCGGCGGGCGATGGCTGCCCAGTCGTCGTCGGACAGGATCGGGTCATCGGGGCTGGCGCGTATGGACAGGTGCCACACGTGTTTCTCGGGGCGTCGGCCGGCGGGCAGGGCGTTGACGGGCTGGTCGAGTAGCCGCTGCAACTGCCCGTAGGTGGCTCGCGGATCGCGGCCGGGGTCGGGGGTGAGCGGGTCGAAGGCGGCGACCAGGTGCGGGTCGGTGTGCTCCTCGTGGGTGCCGGGGCCGTACAGGTAGCGGATCAGGCCGACGGTTCCGCTGCCGCGCTTGTGGATGCGGGGGATCACGCCGGGGCACCGCCGTTCCGGTGGGCGAGCAGGGCATCGGTGGCGTCTTCCATCCGGCGGGCCGCGCTCAGGACGGCTCCTGCGGTGGCGTCGAGGTGGGGGGCGTCGGCGCCGGAGTTGAGGGCTTTGGCGACCTGGTTGAACAGGCCGTGGATTCGGCCCAGGTGCCGACGGGCGGCGAACAGCTCGCCGATGACCTCCCGTTCGGTGGCGATCTCGGCGGCGGTGCGGGTCAGGTCGCGGGCGGCCTTGTCGACGGCGTAGGCGAGGAACGCGGCGTTGGTCATCTGACACTGAGCTGCTGCGTCGGTGAAGCGCTTGTACTCGGCGTCGTTCATGCGGCAGCTGGGCTGGTGCAGGCGCTTGCGGGGCTTCGGCTGACGGGCGCGCTGACGCCGCTGCGCAAAGGTCCCGTCCTGCCGTCCCCCTCCAGGCTGCGGTCCGCCCTCGGTCGCAGTCTGCCGGTCCGACGCCTCCTGGCGCCGGGACGCTCCCGCCACCCCCGGGGCGGGAACTCCGGGAGCATTGCTCCCGGGACAACTTGCTCCGCCGTTGTCGTGCCTGCTCTCAACCTCTCCTCCGCGCTGGGAGGTTACCGGGGCGGTGACGGTGTGCTTACTGTCCTGCTGCTGCGTGTCGAGTGCTCCGGTGGCGTGGTCGCGTTCTGTGCGGAAGTGGTTGCGCATAGGGGGCTCCGTTCGCGGTCGGTGGTGGTGGGGATGGTCGTCGGGATCGGCGGTTTGGCGTGACCCCGCTTCTGGGATAGGCGGCGGCGCGGCTGCTGGGCTGTCGGCAGCCGCGCCGACCGCTGGAGAGAAGGGGCCGTGCTGTCCGGATGGGTTAGGTCCGGTCGGTGGGAGAGCAGTGTTTGAGGTGTTCGCCGGTCTGGGCGGCGCGGCGGACGAGTGTGATGGCGTCGGTCAGGCGAGTGGTTGCGGCGCCGAGTCCGGATTCGGTCACGGCATTGCGGGCGGAGTCACGGGTGATCGCTTGGGGGTCCGGGTGGGCGGCGGCGATCACTTCGGCCAGCTCTTCCAGCGTTGCCATGGGCGGGCGTCCACCCTGCCCCCCGCCCCGCGGTACGGAACCCTTGCCCGGTCCCTGAGCTGCGTCGTCAGGCTCGCCCACGGGCTCGTTCCGTACGGATGCGGTGGGCGTCAGGACTCGCAGACCGCTGTCCGGATCGGTACTTGAGGACTCCTGGGCGTCCGGTGCGGGTGCGGGTGCGCTTGGTATGGCCTCGGCCTTGCGGGGCTGGGGGAGATCGTTCCGGTCAAGCTGCCCGATCTCCTGGTACGGAACGTCTGTCGGGGTTCCGTCGGGCGACTGCTGCCGGTACGGAACCGGTCCGGTGGCTGGGTGTGCAGGGATTCGGGCGGGTGTGGTCCTTGCGGACCGGGTGACCAGGATGTGGAGGTGGGTGGCTCCGGCCAGGGCGAGTGGGGCGATGGCGGACAGGACGGCGACGGTGGTGTCGCCGAGGTGGAGTCCCGTGCCGGTCGTCTGCTGGTTGAGGCGGATGGCGTGTAGCGCATTGGCCCAGACGCTGGTGGCGGTGGCGGCGCCTACCAGTGCCCATACGTACAGGCGTGCAGGCAACGGGGCGGTCCGCAGGAGGACGAGGGCGCCGACGCCGATGGCTATGAACCCGTCGATGACGAGGGGGAACGTGTAGGTCAAGAGGTTACGGACATGGATCGCGGCGGCCATCTGGCGCAGCGCGTCGTAGGAGAGAGCGAAGCCGACGGTGCCGAGCAGCGCGATACCGATGCGGATCGCGGCGCTTGCCCGTGCGGGAGTGCGGTGGGCGGTGTCGGTGGTGGTTGAAGGCATGTTGGTGCTCCAGGGAGGGGGCGCGGGTGACGCGGCCCCGGGTCGGGGAGACTCGTCGCGACCCGTCGCATACCTGGTCAGTACAGGTACGGGTGCGGCGGTGATGTCGAGTCGACTCGTTGCCGGTCTTCGACCCGTCCCCTTGCTGACCTGCGCGGAGACGAGTCGCGACGAGTTGTGTCGGGTCAGGCGCCGGTCGGGGGTTCCGGCGTGGGCTCGGGGCAGTAGCGCGCCCAGGAGTCGGTGAACTGCAGGCGGGTGAAGCCCTTGGCCTGGATGTCGCCGTGGAAGCGGCGGTTGGCTGAGCTGATGCCGTACTCCCTGAGCAGGAGTTGCAGTCCGCGAGGGGTGAGGCCGTTTTTGGTGTACTCCGGCCAGGGCGTCTCGTCGTCCTTGTTGAGGATGTCGAGGAGGCGACCGGTGCGGATCACCGGCGGGTTGCCTTCGGTCGCGAAGGCGCGCCGGATGTCGACCAGGAGGCGAATGCCCAGGCCGCTGCTGTCCTGGTCCTGCTGGGCCTCGTGGCTCGTCATGGCCAGGCACGCGGCCCGTGCGAGCTCGGGCCATCGGCCGTCTG
>NZ_JBYIQP010000053.1:0-46770 GCF_057707665.1 Actinacidiphila sp. bgisy167
GCCGGGCGGGCCCGCGCACCTCCCGGCGCCCCTCGCGGATACGGATCCGCCGTCCTTGGGACACCGTCCGCACCTCCGCTCGTGCCCCGCCGTACGCCCGCGTCCTGCGCGCCTGTCCCTGCTTGCTACCACCGGCGGCGCACCCGGCAACGCGGCGCGCCCGGCATTCGCCCGAAGGCACCTGGGCGGCGGTGGCTCCAGTGTGCGCGCGGCTGGTAAATTGGTCTAAACCAGTTAGGTACTTCTCACCAGATCGGCGGTCCTGAAGTGGAAGTCGTCATCGTCCCGGACGCCACGGCGGGTGGCGAACTCATCGCGGGCGCCATAGCGGACCTGCTGCGCCGCAAGCCCGACGCCCTGCTCGGCGTCGCCACCGGATCGACCCCGCTCCCGGTCTACCGAGCCCTGGCCGGACTGGCCGGACAGGGCGCGGTCGACGTCTCGCGCGCCCGGATCTGCCAGTTGGACGAGTACGTCGGCCTGCCCGCCGGGCACCCGGAGTCCTACCGCTCCGTCGTCCTGCGCGAGGTCGTCGAACCCCTCGGCCTCGCCGAGGAGTCCTTCATGGGACCCGACGGCACGGCGTCGGACATCGTCGAGGCGTGCGCGGCGTACGAGCGCACGCTGGCGGAGGCCGGGGGAGTCGACCTCCAGCTGCTCGGCATCGGCACCGACGGCCACATCGGCTTCAACGAGCCGTGCTCCTCCCTGGCCTCGCGTACCCGGATCAAGACGCTGACGGAGCAGACCCGCAAGGACAACGCCCGCTTCTTCGACCGCCCCGAGGAGGTGCCGCACCACGTCATCACGCAGGGCATCGGCACCATCCTGGAGGCCCGTCACCTCGTGCTGCTCGCCACGGGAGAGGCCAAGGCGGAGGCGGTCGCCCTCGCGGTCGAGGGCCCGCTGGCGTCGGTCGTCCCCGCCTCCGCGCTGCAGATGCACCCGCACGCGACCGTCGTCGTCGACGAGGCGGCCGCCTCCCGGCTGAAGCTGGCCGGATACTTCCGGGCCACCTATGCGGCCAAGCCCGCCTGGCAGGGACTGTGACCCCTCCCGGGCAGGGTCGGTGAGCCGCCGGGTCACGCGCCCGGCGCGTGCGCGGTCCCTGCCGGCGCCCGTCCACGGGCCGGTGGGGACGGCGCGCTGCTGCGGGCTCAGCGCCGGCCCGCAGGCGGCAGGCGCAGGTTCCGCAGGTCGGGCGGAACGGGGGCGGAGGGCCGGTACAGCGGTGGGGCCACCCCGTCGGCGACCGCGGCCGGCGCGTCACTGAGCCGGAAGCGGTCGCGCAGCCGCCCGTAGAAGTCGGTCGGCCCCAGCCGGATCAGTCGCAGCCGGTGCTGCGCCTTGTACACCGCGACCCAGTCGCCGGGATCGAGGACCCCCCTCAACTGGCCGTCGATGCTGACCGCGACACGTCCCGAACGGGGCAGCACGCGGACCGCCACGACCTCGTCGGGAGCCGCCACCAGGGTGCGGTCGAAGGCCATGTGCGGCGCGACCGGCGTGAAGACCAGCGCGTCCATGTGCGGGGAGAGCACCGGGCCCCCGGCGGCGAAGCTGTACGCGGTGGAGCCCGTCGGGGTGGCCGCCACGATCGCGTCCGCGGAGTAGCACGCGAACAACCGGCCCGCCAGATACACCGCGAGGCTGGCCTGACGGTCCCGGGCGAGCTTCTCGAAGACCACGTCGTTGACCGCGTTGACGGCCATCGGCACGCCCCAGCCCACGTCCTCGGGGTCGCTGGGCCGGACCCGGGGCGGCGGCAGCGCGGGCCCGCGCCCGTACCGCAGCAGTGAGTCGATGCCCTCGGGTATCTCCAGCGGCCGCGACGCCCGCATGGTGAGCGTCATGCGGTCCTCGACGGCGGCCCGGTCCTCGTGGACGCAGTCGAGCGCCCGCTCCACGTCCTCGGTGCACACCTCGGTCAGGAAGCCGACGCGCCCCAGGTCCACGCCCAGCACGGCCGCCCCGCACGCCGCGGCCACCCGCGCGCCGCGCAGGAAGGTCCCGTCGCCGCCCAGGGTCACGATCAGATCCGGATAGCCGGCGGCGGCCGCCTCCTCCCGGCCGCTGTACCGGGGCCGGTCCTTGCGCCATACGTCGATCTCCATCACGGGGACCCCGTGCCGGGCGCCCCACCGCTGCACCGCCGCGGCGGCCCCGCTCGCGTCCTCGCGCGCCCCGTGCACGACCATCCCGATCCGGCCCACTGGCATCCCGGCCTCCACGCGGCGTCCGCTCCGGCGTCCTGCACCTATCGTCCGCCTGCCCGGTGCGCGCGTCGCGGCGAGGGGACGGCTCCCCACGCCGCCCCGCCGCTCACGCCCCGCCGTGCGGGGGCACGCGCCGCGGAGTACGGTTCGGCTGTTCCACAGGAGCCGGGGAGTCAGGGAGCCAGGGGGCTCAGGGAGTCAGGGAGTCAGGGAGGACGAACGTGGAGACCAAGCCCGCGCCGGGTGTCCTCGCCCAAGTGGCGGACCTGATCGGCCGCACGCCCGTCGGACAGCGCGGAGCACTGTGGCGCCTCGGCGCGGACCGCCGCCAGCTCGACGCGAACGTCATCCGCCTTCCGGCGGGCACCGAGGTCCAGCCGCACGTCGAGGCGGACCTGGACGTCCTGCTGTACGTCGTCGACGGCGGCGGGCACCTCTCCGTCGACGGCGGCGGGCACCAGACGACCCTGGCGCCCGGCGCCCTGGTCTGGCTGCCCCGCGGCACCTGCCGCGCGCTGTACGCCGGCGCCGCGGGGCTGACCTACCTCACGGTGCACGCCCGCCGCCCCGGCCTGACCGTCTCCGCCCCGGCCCCGGCCCCGGCCCCCGCCACCGCCGAGGGCGACGCCGCATGCCTGCTGCATCGCGTGTGCCCGGAGTGCGGCCGCCTGTCCGGCGAGAGCGACGCGCTGTACTGCTCCCGCTGCGCCAGCGCCCTGCCGCCCCGCTGACCCGGGGCGCCGCGGGCGGCCGGGGACCGGCCGGCCGCCCGTTTCCCGCGTCCGCCCGATCTGGGTTAGCGTCGTAAGCATGAGGACCGTCCGGCGGCTCCTCCGCCTCATGCCGGTACTCGCCGTGATCTGCGGCGTCCTGAGCCTCGTCGTCGCGACGGGCCCCGGGGCACGGGCCGCGAGCGGCCTCGACACGGTGGCCGCGGCCCTGCGCGAGGGACCCGTCTACGTCGACCCCCGGGCACGTGACGTGCTGCCGCCGGCCGAGGCGACCGCCCTCGCCGCACGCATCGAGAAGGCGGACAAACCGGTTTTCGTCGCCGTCCTCCCCGACACCGAGCAGTTCCCCGCCGCCACCCTGCTGACGGACCTGCGGACCAAGGTCGGCATCACCGGCGTGTACGCTGTCGCGCTCGGCGACCGCTTCGACGCGGGTGCGGATCCCGTCGTGATGCCGCGCAACGCCGTCGAGAACCTGGCCGCCGCCGTGCGCCGTTCCGATCCCGGCGATCCCGCTTCGATGGTCACCGCCTTCGTGGACCAGGCGCTGCCGCAGGCCTCCGGCCGTGCCCCGGCCTCATGGGGCGACGGTTCCGTCGGCGACGGCCAGGGCGGCGGGGCCGGTGTGCTGGTGGCGCTGGCCGTCCTCGTCCTGGTCGGGGCCGGCGGGGCCGTTCTGATGTCGCGGCGGGCCAGGCGGCGCCGGGAGGAGCAGGACCGGGCCCGGCTCGACCAACTGCGCCCGGTGGTGGACGAGGACATCACCGCCTTCGGCGAGGAGCTGAGCCGGATCGGCTTCGACCCGGGCGGCGCGGCTGCCGACGACGCCATGCGCGAGGACTACGCGCGGGCCCTGGACGCCTACGACGCCGCGAAGACCGCCATGGACCGCGCGCGTTCCCCCGACGATGTGGAGCGGGTCAGCCGGGCCCTGGAGGAGGGGCGCTTCGCGCTCGCGACCCTGGACGCGCGGATGACGGGCGGGCCGTTGCCCGAGCGCCGTCCTCCGTGCTTCTTCGACCCCCGGCACGGACCCTCGGTCGAGGACGCGCCGTGGACCCCCGAGGGCGGCGGGTCCGAGCGGATCGTACCGGTGTGCGCGGCCGACGCGGCCCGGCTCGCGGACGGCCTGGAGCCCATGGCGCGCCAGGTCGGCACACCCCGCGGCCCCCGTCCGTACTGGGAGGCGGGCCCGGCCTACGCCCCCTGGGCCCAGGGCTACTTCGGAGGCGGGATGCTGCCCGGCATCCTCCTGGGGACCCTGCTCGGCAGCTCCTGGGGAGGCCAGGCCCCCTACGCGTACGGCGACGGCCATGCGGGCGGATACGGCGGCGGGCCGGACGGCCAGGGCGGCGACTACTCGGGCGCCGACTTCGACCCCGGCGACTTCGGCGGGGGCTTCGGTGACGGCGGCGGGTTCGGCGGGTTCGGCGACGGCGGGGGCTTTGGGGGCAACTGAGCGCGGCGCCACGCGAGGCAGTGCCGGGCTGGTTGCGTCAGGCGGTCGAAAGGCGTCCTGCGGCCGCCGGGCGACTGACGGCCGACCGGTGGTGGCCGAGAAGACGGGCCGGGGTCAGCCGCGAGTGCCTTGCCGACTCCCACCGGCCGCCATGCGCTCCCACCCCGGCGGAGTGTGTCACCGCAGGCGTCGACCGGTGCGCGCGGTGCCCGGCGATGTGAGTCAGCGCCGCGAATGCCGAGGTGCGGGGGGCCCCGGCTGAAGGCTTGGGGCCCGCCCCGGCGCGGCACCGCCCCGCCGCACGGTGCGGGGCCGGCACCGACCGCGCCGGTGGACGGGCCCCGGGGTCCCCACCCGGGAGTGGAGCCCCAGCGCGACCTACGCGGACAGGGCCCCGACCTCGACCGCGGCGTCGGCCTCCGGGACGCAGGCGAAGGCGAGGTCGTCCAGGGAGATGTCCAGGGCCGCGGCGAGGGCGGCCACGGTGAAGAAGGCCGGGGTGGGAGCGCGGCCCGTCTCGATCTTGCGCAGGGTCTCGGCGGAGACGCCGGCCGCTGAGGCGACCTCCACCATGCTGCGGTCGCCGCGGGCCTGTCGCAGCAGCGCACCGAAGCGCTCGCCGCGTCGCCGTTCCCAGGGGGTCAGAGGAGTGCGCACCATGTCCGTGATACTAATACCGGTATAAGAATTGGGTGCCCTCAGGGGGCGGGACGGAGCCATGGGCATGGTGGAGATCAAGACGGAAGCCGCGCTCGCGGCCATGCGCGAGGCGGGGCGGGTCGTGGCTCGTGCGCTCGCCGCCGCCCGCGAGGCGGCGCGCGTCGGTGTGTCGCTGCGGGAACTGGACGAGGCGGCCCGCGCCGTCCTGGACGCGGCGGGCGCGCGGTCGCCCTTCCTCGGCTACCGGCCGTCGTTCGCCCCCACGCCGTTCCCCGCCGTGATCTGCACCTCGGTCAACGACGCCGTCGTGCACGGCGTCCCGACCGCCTACCGGCTGCGCGACGGCGACCTGGTGAGCGTCGACTGCGGCGCCGAACTGGACGGCTGGACCGGCGACGCCGCCATCAGCTTCACCGTCGGCACGCCCCGGCCCGCCGACCTGCGCCTCATCGAGGCCACGCGCAGGGCCCTCGACGCGGGGATCGCCGCCGCGACCGTCGGCAACCGCGTGGGCGACATCTCGCACGCCATCGGCACCGTGGCCCGCGCGGCCCGGTGCGGCATGCCCGGGGACTTCGGCGGGCACGGCATCGGCCGCCGGATGCACGAGGACCCCGATGTGCCCAACCAGGGCCGGCCGGGCCGCGGCTACCGCCTGCGGCACGGGCTGACCCTCGCCATCGAGCCGATGTTGATGGCCGGGGGACGCGGCGACTACCGCACGGCCCCCGACGGCTGGACGCTGCACACCCAAGACGGCAGCCGCGCCGCCCACTTCGAGCACACCGTCGCCGTCACGGAGGAGGGCCCGCGCATCCTCACCGCGCTGTGACCTGTCGCTCGAGCGCGCCGCGCAGCCAGGTGTGAGCGGCGCCCGGGGTGGGCCGCCCCGGGCCCCTCAGCTCCCCCACGAGCTGCCAGTAGCGGTCGATCCGGGGCTCCGCGGCGAGCAGGCCGCTCAGCCGACGGCGGAAGTCGGGCGTGTCACGCGCGCCGAACGACCGCGCGTGGGCGCTGACGAAGCAGTCCAGCGCCTCGCCCGCACCGGGTTCGCGACCGGCCAGGACGTCCGGCGCGGCGAGTTCGTACGCCTCCTCGAGGCCCTCGTACAGCACGGCCGGACGGGGGCCCGCGTCAGGCCGGTGCGCCGCCAGCCCCCGCAGGGCGCCCGGCGGGCAGGAGGCCGAGGCGAAGGCGTGCAGCCGGGCGAAGGCCAGCACCTGCGCCGGGGCGGGCTCGTCCGGCGGCGGTGGCACGGCGAGTTCGAGGATCCGGCCCAGCAGGGGGGCCGGCAGCCGCGCGGGCTGCAGCCAGCGGCGCCAGAAGCGGGCCATCGCGTCCGTGGTGGGCGGTGCGGAGACGGCCCCGACGAGCTCCAGCCGCTCGGCCCGCTCCTCGGCCGTGCAGTCCTGCAGCAGCCGCACGGCTGCCTCCCGCCAGCGCAGGGCGGCCAGTTGAGAGCCGAGGGTCCGCAAGTGGCCCGCGACGACGTCCTCCAGGGCGTCCTCCCGATCCAGGGCCCGCCCCACGTCGGACACCGGCAGGTCCAGGGCACGCAGGGAGCGGATCAGGCGGAGTCGTTGGAGCGCCTCGGGGGAGTAGCGGCGGTGGCCGCCCGCGCTGCGGGCCGACTCGGGCAGCAGCCCGCGGTCCGAGTAGAAGCGGGCGGTCTTGACGGAGACACCGGCCCGCTCGGCCAGCTCACCGATGCTCAGCATGTCCTCGCTCGACCTGTCGTCGGCTTCCACGGCTTGAACCTCCCTTTGGGGGAGCTCCTACCGTAGCGGCGAGCGCGGACGGCCGACCCGGCCGTGCCGCGGACCACCGCGTGCGGGGAGGCATGCATGACCGTTTTTGTACTCGTCCCCGAGGCCCACACGGGCGGCTGGGTGTGGGAGGACGTCGCCGGCCTGCTGACGGAGGCCGGCGCCGGCGTCCGTCCGGTGACGCTCACCGGCATGGCGGGTTCCGGCCGCCCGGCAGGGCCCGGCACCGACCTGGAGACCCATGTCGAGGACGTCCTCCGGGTCGTCGACTCCCTGGACACGGCGGACGTGGTGCTCGTCGGCCACGGCTACGGCATCCACCCGGTGGTCGCCGCCGCCGACCGGCGGCCCGGACGCGTCGCCCGGGTCGTCCACCTGGACGCGGGCATGCCCCGGGACGGCGACGCGCCGCTGCAACTGGTGCCCGACCAGGAGCTGCGCGCCCGCCTGACGGCATCGGTCACCACGGCCGCACCCGGCGGGGACGCGGGGCCCGTCGCCCCGCCACCGCTCGGTGCGTGGGAGCGCTGGGGCAGCACCGCGGGCGTGCCCGCCGCCGCGCTCGCCCGCCTCGCCGCGGACGCCGCGCCCCAGCCCATCGGGACGCTCACCCGGCCGCTGCGCCTCACCGGGGCGCCCGCCGGCCTGCCGACGACCGGCGTCCTGTGCACCGGCAACGGCTCGAGCATCGCCATGGTGGAGGCGCTGGTGGGCATGGGGCACCCCGAGCTCCAGGTGCTCACCGACCCCCGCGTCACCTTCTTCGAACTCGCCACCGGGCACTGGCCGATGCTCTCCGCCCCGGGCGAACTCGCCGACGTCCTGCTGAAGGCCGCCGCCGGGGACGGTCACCGGATCGCCACGACGGGCGAGTTGCCCGCGCACCTGCGGCCGTTCCTGCTCGACCTGCCCGAACGGCCCCGCGAGCGCCGCGAGCGGGTCGACCTGCACCTCCCGGAGCCGGCCGCCGGCGGCGCGCCCCGCCCCGCCGTGGTGCTCGTCCACGGGGGCCCGGTGCCGGCCGGGGCCCGGCCGGCACCGCGCGACTGGCCGGCCTTCGTCGGTTACGGCCGCCTCGCGGCGGCCATGGGAGCGGTCGGTGCGGTCGTCGACCACCGGCTGCACTCCCTCGGCGACTTCCCGCGCGCCGCCGAGGACCTCGTCGAGGCGGTCGAACTCGTCCGCGCCGATCCGCGGGTCGACGCCGACCGCGTCGCGCTGTGGTTCTTCTCCGCCGGCGGTGTGCTGACCGCGGACTGGTTGGCGGCGCCCCCGCACTGGCTGCGCTGTGTGGCGGCCACCTATCCCGTCCTGGCGCCGCTCCCCAACTGGGGCCTGGCCGAGTCCCGTTTCCGGCCGGCGGCCGCGGTGCGCGGCACGGGGGCGCCGCCCGTCGTCCTGACCCGGGTGGGACGGGAGCGGACGGAGATCGCGGCAACGGTCGACGAGTTCCTCTCGGCCGCCAAGGACGCGGGCGCGGACGTGGAAGTGATCGAGGTGCCCGACGGCACCCACGGCTTCGAGACGACCGATCGCGGCCCGGCGGCGCGCGAGGCCGTGGAGCGCGCCATGCGCACCGTCCTCGCGCACCTGCGGCGCTGAGGCTCAGAGCCCGGCGGGCAGCCGGGACGGCGGTACGACGAGCACCGGGCAGGCCGCGTGCGCGACGCAGTAACGTGCCACCGAACCGCGCAGCGCACGCGGCAGCACGCCGCGCGACCCGGTGCCGACGACCAGCAGGTCCTCGCCGCGGGCGGCGGCCTTCACCAGCACGTGCCCGGCGGGCCCGCGCCCGGTCCCGGCGCGGAAGTCCGGCATCCCGGGCGGAGCGTCGGCGCCGAGGGCCTCCTCCAACGCGATGCGCAGGCGCTGACGCGCATCCTGCTCCCAGTCGAAGGGCGGCCGGGGCGGAAGCGGCGCCCGGCGGTACTCACATCCCTCGGGGGGCGGCTGCCAGGCCAGGACCGCCACGAGCCCTGCCGACCGGGACCGGGCCTCCGCGACCGCCCGGTGCAACGCGGCCAGACTGCCGGGGGAACCGCTCAGGCCAACGACCACGCGCCCGCCCGTGCCGCCGGGGGCGCCCCGATGGGGCGACTCGATCACCGACTGCCTCGTCTCTCGCCGTACGACCAGGTGCGGCGGCCCAGGGGTCGGCGGCCGGCCGGCGCGTCCCGGCCGCATCGGGCGCCGCGCCCCGCGGCGCCGCCGATCGGCCCGCCGAGCCGGGCCCCCACACGTACCCTCCCGGAACGCGTGACGGCGGGGCGGGCGCGACGCGCACCCGCTCCTGGGACGCGAGTGCGGCGCCCCAGCCACCGCCCGTGGGCGTCCCGCGGCATCAGCCGCCGGGACACAGCAGGGGACGCGGGGACCGGCCGCCCGTTTCCCGCGGTCGTCCCGTCCGGGCGCGGCACGAGCACGGCCGGGGCCGGCCGCAGCGCCGCACGCCTTGGGGAGAGCGTGCCCGGGGCCGCGTTTCGGGCAGCACCGCCAGGCACACGAAGGCGGTGGTCCGACCCGGCTCGCGCCATGGGGCGGACAAGCCGATGGCGCCCACCGGGTGTGCCCCGCCGCCCGGGCCGGGGAGTCGTTCGCCGTTCCATGGAGCCGACCGTAGGCGGCGCGGCACCCGCCGGGCGCGGCCCTGACGTTCTCCTGACGCCTGCGGGCGGCGTCCTTTCGCGCCTTTGACCCGGCGGTCAGCCGACGTGGACGCGGGGTCTGCGGCCGCGGTCGGGCTCCGCCTCGCGCAGCACCTCGCGTGTGACCGGGGCGACCTCGCCCTGCCCGAAGAGGAAGAAGCGCAGGAAGTTGGCGAAGGGGGTGCCCTCGGTCCACTCGAAGTAGATGTGCGGGCGCTGCCCGGTGGTGTCGCGGACGTGCAGCAGGAACGCCGCGAGCGCGTTCGGGACGGACGAGCTCTCCAGGGTCAGCACGCGGTAGCGGCCGTGCAGCACCTCGCCGCGCACTATCAGGCCCGCCTCGAACTCGGACGGGTCGGCGACGGTCACCTCGACGAAGACGAAGTCCTCCTCGGCCGGCAGGTCGTTGTCGGACCGGATCTGCTTGATCTTGTCCCGGTACTCGGCGGCGTCCCGCCGGTCGGGCTCGTTGGCGATGAACCGGATCGTGCGGTGGGAGACGTCCCGCACGAAACGCTCGGCCATGTCGTCCACGCTGATGCCGGTGATGCGCAGTTCGAAGGCGCGGGCGAGCCGCGACAGCAGCGAGATCACCATGATGCCGACGATGAAGCAGGCGCCGATCTTCACGCCGTCCGGACGCTCGAAGACGTTCACGACCGTCGTGTAGAGGAAGACGGCGGAGATCACCCCGAAACCGATCGTCCAGTTGCGCTGACCCGCCTTGCGGGCGGCGATGGTCACCGCGATCGCCGCGGAGGAGATGAGCACCAGGACACCGGTCGCGTACGCGCCGCCCTGGGCGTCGACATCGGCGTCGAAGATCCACGTGACCAGGAAGGCGACGAGGGTGAAGACCAGCACCATCGGCCGCACCGCCCGCGCCCAGTGCGGCGCCATGCCGTAGCGCGGCAGGTAGCGGGGCATGAGGTTGAGGAGGCCGGCCATCGCCGAGGCGCCGGCGAACCACAGGATGCAGATCGTCGACACGTCGTAGACGGTGCCGAAGGCGTTGCCCAGGTATTCGTGCGCGAGGTAGGCCAGCGCGCGGCCGTTGGCCTTGCCCCCCGCCTCGAACTCGTCGGCGGGGATCAGCAGGGTGGTGATGAAGCTGGTCGTGATCAGGAAGCAGCTCATGATGACGGCGGCCGTGGTCAGCAGCTTCTTGGTGCCGCGGACGCGTCCCGCGGGGCGCTCCTCGGTGTCGGAGGGGTCGCCCTTGACGTGCGGCATCACCGCCACACCGGTCTCGAAGCCGGACAGGCCCAGTGCGAGCTTCGGGAAGACCAGCAGCGCCACGCCGACCATCACCGCGACGTTCCCGTGCTCGGCGGTCAGGGCATGCGACCAGTCGGTCACCACGTGCCCGGCCGTGGCCACGTGCCACAGACCGACGGCCACGACGGCCGCGTTGAGTACGAGGTAGACGCCGACCAGGGCGACCGCGACTCCGATCGCCTCCAGGAAGCCCTTCATGAAGACCGCGCCCAGCAGCGCGACCAGCAGCAGGGTGATCAGCATCTGCTTGCCCTGCAGCGCGCTCGCCAGGTGCGGGTTCTCGACCAGGTGGGTGGAGGCGTCGGCCGCCGACAGCGTGATCGTGATGAGGAAGTCGGTTGCCGCGAAGCCCAGCAGCGTCAGGACGAAGAGCTTGCCCTTCCAGAACGACAGCAGCCGCTCCAGCATGGCTATGGAGCCTTCGCCGCGCGGGCTCTCCTCGGCCACCCGGCGGTAGACGGGCAGGGCGCCGGCCAGCGTCACGACCACCAGCACGACCGTGGCCACCGGTGAGAGCAGGCCGGCCGCCAGGGCCGCGATGCCGGGCTGGTAGCCGAGGGTGGAGAAGTAGTCGACGCCGGTCAGGCACATCACCCGCCACCAGCGCTGCCCGTGGCCTGGCCGTTCCGGGGCCGCCTGTCCGCCCTGCTGGTGCCGGGCCATGTCGGACAGACCCTCGAGCATCCACGCACGCAGGCGGCCCGCAGGGACGGGGGAGGTCATCGGGGCTCCTGACGTACGCGACTGGTTCCGGCCACCACGAGATGGCCTGGTCAGCGTACGCACGGGCCGGCGCCCCATCTCCCGTGAAGCCGTCCGGACGCCGTCAGGATTTCGTCAAGACTGGCGGCCGCGTCCCTGACGTTCTTCTGACGCGTCCGTTACGCCTCCCTTATGCCGCGCTTCGCGCGGAACCCGCCCACGGCACGATGACGTCGTGGTGGGGTCCGCCCAGAACGACCTTGAGCGCGCCGGTGTCGGCCGCCGACGCGAAGACGTCGTAGGCCTCGGCGATCTCGTGCAGTTCGAAGGTGTGCGTGACGAACGCACCGGTCGGCAGCTTCCGGGCCTCCAGCAGACGCAGCAGGGTGGGCGTGGAGTACGTGTCGACCAGACCCGTGGTGATGGTGATGTTGCGGCTCCACAGCTCCTCCAGGTGGAGGGTGACCGGCTCGCCGTGCACCCCCGCGTTCGCCACCCGGCCGCCGGGCCGGACCATCCGGGCGCACATCCGGAAGGTCTCCGGCAGCCCCACCGCCTCGATCACCACGTCCGCGCCGAGCCCTCCCGTGAGGTCGGCGACCAACTGCTCCGGCTGCTCGCTCGCCATGACCACGGCGTCCGCGCCCAGGTTCTTCGCCGCCTGCAGCCGGGCCGCCGCCACGTCCACGGCGATCACGGTGTGCGGGGAGCACAGCTGGGCGGTCGCGACGGCGGCCAGCCCGATCGGGCCGCACCCGACCACGGCGACGGTGTCCCCTGGCCGGACCCGTCCGTTGAGCACGCCCACCTCGTAGGCGGTGGGGAAGACGTCCGACAGCAGGACCGCGTCGTGCCCGTGCACGTTGTGCGGGAGCGGGTACAGCGAGGTGTCGGCGTACGGCACGCGCACGTACTCCGCCTGCGCGCCGTCGATGAGATGTCCGAGCACCCAGCCGCCACCGTCCAGGCACTGCCCGTAGGCCTGCTCACGGCAGAACCGGCAGCGTCCGCACCCGGAGACGCAGCTGACGAGGACCCGGTCGCCGGGCCGGACGCAGTCCACGTCCGCGCCCGTCTCGACGACCTCGCCCACGGCCTCGTGGCCGAGCACCGTTCCGGGGGCGACGTCCGGCACATCGCCCTTGAGGATGTGCAGGTCGGTGCCGCATACCGCGGCGGTGTCGACACGGACGATGGCGTCGCCCGTGTCCTGCAGGACCGGATCGGCCACCTCCTGCCAGGCGGCCTGTCCCGGACCCTGGAAGACCCATGCCTTCATGGCGTTCCGCTCCTTCTGGCTGAAAGGTGTCCCCCTCCCAGCGTGAGCGCGGCCTGCGGCCCGCGCACCCGGCGCCGTGGACTTCTGCCTCGGCGCCGGTGCGGGTGCGGGGTGCCTGGGCCGTCCGGAGTGGTTCGTTCGAGTCCTTCGGGCGCGGTCCGGGGGCGGCGTCAGCGCAGGTCCGCCGTGTGGTCCGGGACGTAGGTCTGCTGGTCGCGGGGTGGGCGCCGGTAGCCGGTCGACTCGGGGCGGGGCGGGAGCTCGACGGCCGGGAGCGGGACCTCCTCGTACGGGATGCTCGAGAGGAGGTGGGCGATCATGTTGATGCGGGCGGCGCGCTTGTCGTCGCTCGGGACGACGAACCAGGGGGCCTCGGGGATGTCGGTGTGCACGAACATCTGGTCCTTGGCCTGCGAGTACGCCTCCCACCGGGTGATGGACTCCAGGTCCATCCCCGACAGCTTCCACCGGCGGGTCGGGTCCTGCAGTCGGGCCCTGAACCGCTGCTCCTGGACGGCGTCGCTGACGGAGAACCAGTACTTGCGCAGGATGATGCCGTCCTCGATGAGCAGCCGCTCGAAGATCGGGCATTGGTGCAGGAACCGCACGTGCTCCTCGGGGGTGCAGAAGCCCATCACGTGCTCGACGCCGGCGCGGTTGTACCAGCTCCGGTCGAACAGCACGATCTCCCCGCCGGCCGGCAGGTGGTCGACGTAGCGCTGGAAGTACCACTGGGTGCGCTCGCGTTCGGTCGGCGCCGGGAGCGCGGCGATGCGTGCGACGCGCGGGTTGAGGTGCTCGGTCACCCGCTTGATCGTGCTGCCCTTGCCGGCCGCGTCGCGGCCCTCGAAGACGACGACGAGCCGGTGCCCGCCGGCCCGCACCCACTCCTGCAGCTTGACCAGCTCGACCTGCAGCCGCAGCAGTTCGCGCTCGTACACGCCGCGCGGCAGGCGGTCCCGCTTCGTGTCACCCATGCCCGGCGCCCTCGCTTCCCTAGGACGCCCACGGTACGGCTCCCGGGCCGGCCCGACACGGCGGGCGGCCCACACGGGCGGTGCCCGGCGGCTCAGCGGGCCGGGGCTGCGCCCCCCGGGGCTCCGGCTGTGTGCCCCGGAGCGGTCGCGGGGAACGGCAGCCAGGGGGCGAGGGCGTGCCCGCCGCCTTCCCCCTGGGGGAGGAATCCGGAGGGCCGCGGCTGCCCGGCGTCGGCTCGGTGCGGCGCGGTCCGCGGGGCGGAGCTCGCCGGGCTCTCCGCGGCCTCGGCGCCCGGAGGCGCGGAGGTGTGCGGTGCGCTCGTCGTGGGGGTCGGGGTGGGGGGCGGGGTGGTCGCCGGAGGGGTGGGGTCCGGTGTGTGCGGCGGCGGTGGCGTGGTGGGTGCGGTCGGCGGGGTGACGGTGTGGGTGGGCTTCGGGGTCGGCGTGCTCGCGGGCGGCTTCGGATGGGCCGGTTCGATGTGAGGCGGCTTCGCGGCGGTCTTCGTCGGCTTCGGATCGGGCTTCGGCTTCGGTTGCGGCTTCCGCGTCTCGGTCCCGGGCCCGGTCTTCGGCTGCGCGGTCGCCTTCGACGGCGTCTTCGCCGGGGCCGGGCGCTTCGCGGGCGCCGTCCCGGCGTCCTTCTTCTTCGCCTCGGGAGCCGCGTCGCGGTGGCCGCTGTCGGCCTCGAGCAGTCCGTGGTCCGGTTGCGCGGAGGCGCTCGGGACGGTGGAGGCGACATGGGCCGGGGACGAGCCGGACGAGCCGGCGGTGTCCGACCCGGACTGCTGGAGTGCCCATGCGGTCCCGGCGAAGGCCGCTGCGGAGGCGACGGCCGTCGCGGACAGCTTGAGCCGCAGGGAACGCCCACGGCGGTGCTTGGCCTGGCTGCGCATGTGAGACGAGGACCCTTTCGGCTAGCCCCGCCCGGAATGCCGGCTGCCGCGCTGCGCGGCCGGGGCCGGATACGTGGACTCTGCGCGAGCATTCCCGCCCGCGCAAGGGCCTGACCGGCGCAGTCATAGGAAGCGGAACTCGAGGTTCCGGGAAGTTGCAGGTCAGGGCCATGGCGCATGGGCGCAAAACCGGTCATGTGACATCGCACACGCTGCTTATGGGACTGAAGTCCCATAAGGGGCATACCGGACTCCATCCACTTGGATGCACAATGCAAGTATGTGGTGTGCGTCGCACGAGGATCCGTCGACGTGAAGATCCACAAACTTGCATACTCAGAACGCCGTACGGCAACCGAACCACCACACCAGCACGCGGAGGCATGGACGTGGAGTACACGAAACTCGGCAAGACCGGTCTGGACGTCTCGCGGATCTGTCTGGGGTGCATGAGCTACGGCACGCCGGACCGCGGCAACCACCCATGGACGCTGGACGAGGACGCCGCCCGCCCGCTCATCCGCCGAGCCGTGGAGGCCGGCATCAACTTCTTCGACACCGCCAACGTCTACTCCGACGGCACCAGTGAGGAGATCGTCGGCCGGGCCCTCGCCGAGTACGCGTCCCGCGAGGAGATCGTGCTGGCCACCAAGGTGCACGGCCGCATGCGTTCCGGCGCCAACGGGGCGGGCCTGTCCCGCAAGGCCATCCTCACCGAGATCGACGCGAGCCTGCGCCGCCTGGGGACGGACTACGTGGACCTCTACATCATCCACCGCTGGGACCCGCACACCCCGATCGAGGAGACGATGGAGGCCCTGCACGACGTGGTGCGCGCGGGTAAGGCGCGGTACATCGGCGCGTCCTCCATGTACGCCTGGCAGTTCTCCAAGGCCCAGTACACGGCCGAGCGCCACGGCTGGACCAGGTTCGTCAGCATGCAGAACCACTACAACCTCCTCCACCGCGAGGAGGAGCGGGAGATGCTGCCGCTCTGCGCGGACCAGGGCGTCGGGGTCACCCCCTGGAGCCCTCTCGCCCGGGGGCGGCTGACCCGCGACTGGGACGCCGGCAGCGCCCGGCAGGACACCGACGGGTTCGGCAACACCCTCTATCTCGAGGAGGACCGGGTGATCGTCGACGCCGTGGCGTCGATCGCGGCCCGGCGCGGGGTGCCGCGGGCGCAGGTCGCCCTGGCCTGGGTGCTGGGCAAGTCCGTGGTCACGGCGCCCATCGTCGGCGTCGGCAAGGAGTCGCACCTGGAGGACGCGGTCGCCGCGCTGGATGTGCGCCTCACCGACGCGGAGGTGAAGGAGCTGGAGAGTCCGTACCGGCCGCACGCCGTCGTGGGCTTCTCCTGACAGGCCGCGGGCACGCGCCTGTCAGCTCGGGCGCCGGGTGCCCGAGCGGACAGGGCAGGGCCCGGCACACCGAGGTGCGCCGGGCCCTGCCCTGTCGCAGCTACCACCAGATGACGACGTATCCGTTGCCGCCGGTCTCGCCGACGCCGCCCGCACCGCCCGAGCCTCCGGTGCCCGCGGCCGTCGGGGCCGTCGAGGCCGGTTGGACGATGCCGTCGACCGCCGGTTCGCCTCCCGGTCCCGCCGGAGCGGTCCCGGGCGTGCCGCCGGCTCCACCGCCGGCGCCCTGCCGGGTCGTGCCCAGCCCGGGGCAGATGCCCGGGCCGCCGGCGCCGCCGGCCAGGACCTGCCCGCCCGCACCGCCGGACGCGGTCACCACATCGCCGAGGCCGTTGTCCACGGTGGTGCTCGTCCCCGCCGCCCCGGGCCCGGGCGCGGGCGCTCCCGCACCTCCCGTGCCGACGTTCACCGTGACCTGGGTGAGCGGCTGGACGGGGAGGACGCACCAGGCGAAGCCGCCACCGCCACCACCGGATCCACTGGTGATGGTGTCGCCACCCGAACCGCCTCCGCCGGCGCCCCACGCCTGGACGAAGACCGAGGTGACCCCTGGGGGCGGTACGAACAGGCCCTCGGTGACGAAGTCCACCAGGCCGTGTTCCGGAGCCACTCCGGGAGGTCCGGGAGGTCCGGCGGGACCGGGGGCGCCCGGTGCACCGGGGTCGCCCTGCGGTCCGGCGGGACCGGGGGCACCCGGTGCGCCGGGGTCGCCCTGCGGTCCGGGAGGCCCGGCGGGACCGGGGGCACCTGGTGTGCCGGGAGGCCCGGCGGGTCCGGCCGGCCCCTGCGGACCGGCAGGCCCGGGCGGGCCGGGCGGACCGGGGATCACCGGGCCGCCGTGGTGATGGTGGCCGGGGCGGCTGGGGCAGTACCCGGGGAAGGAGGGGAAGCGGAAGCACGGGTCGGAAAGACCGGTTTCCTTGCCGGGGTTCACGGCGGCGGACTCGCCGCCTTCGGCGCCTCCCGCGTACGCGGCACCTGTCAGGGCACTGGACGCCAGGGCCATGCTTGCGGCCACCGTCCACATCCGCATCCCGCCTCGACGCCGCTCACGCACCGCCTGAGGCACGGCTATTCGGGACAACACGTCACCTCCTAGAAGGGGCCCGCCGGGGGCGGCAGACGCCGCTCACCAAAGGAAAGGGCTGTCGGAGACAGCGGCGAGCCCACAGCAAGAATCGCCCTGTGTAGCGAAGTGTGCACATTGAGTAGCCGAGCGGGTGACGTCAGTCCTCCCGGGCGCCCCGGTTCGCCCGCGGCAGGCCGGAGTCCGACTCGGCGCGCCGCGGCGTGTCCCAGCGCGTGCTCTTGTTCCGTACCCTGTCCCGGCGCCTGCGCCGTCCCGGCGCCTGCGCCGTCCCGGCGCGGCCCGATCACACCTCGTGCAGCCGGCGGCGCGGCGCAGCCCAGGCACCGGCACTCTCGGCGCCGCGGCCCTGGGCGGACCCGTTCGGCTTCCGCAGGGCATGCACCTCGCCCCGCAGGACGTGCATCTCGCGGCGCGTGTCGGCACCGGCCCGCGGGGGCCACCGTGTTCCCGGTGATCGGCAGGTCGTGGGACTCACCGTGGTCGATCTCGACCCGCTCGCCGGTGAAGCCGAGCAGGACGGGGCGGTCGGCGAACCACTCGTTGTCCTGGACGTCCAGGACCAGCCGGACAGGGGTCGATACGGGTCAACGGACGGCCGACGAGGGCACGCGGTCGTCCCTCGATCCCGAAGCCGGACACCCCTGGTGTTCTCAGAAGGTCACGAGACGGCGGGTGGGATGTTCTGGTTGGCGCGGAAGAAGTTGTGAGGGTCGTACGTCTCCTTGACCGCGGCCAGCCTGTCGTAGTGATCTCGGTAGGTGCCCTCGACTCGGCCGGCGGTCTCGTTCTCGCCGAGGAAGTTGATGTAGGCGCCGCCCATGGAGTGGGGGTGCAGGTCGGTCCAGTAGTCGACGCTCCATTGCCGGATGAGGCCCGCGTTGGCGGGCTCGGGGTCGATGCCGGCAATGACGCCGGACCACACGGCGTCCCGGTAGGCCCAGGCCGTGTCGTCGGAGTCGACGCGGCGTGCCGCCCCGTCCACCGGGTAGAGGTGCATGGTGGTGAGCCCGGTGGGCAGGTTCGGGCCGAACTTCTCGTGTACGGCGATGGCCTCGTCCGTGATGGCGTCGAAGAAGTCGCCTCGCCAGTACCACTGCAGCCCCTTGGGCATCAGTCCGTCGAACATGCTCTGCAGGGACGGGTAGGGCATGGGCGTGGTGAAGTGGAACGCCGGCGGCCCTGGTTCGTCGACGACGGTCAGGGTCTCCTCCAGACGGTCCCCATCGAGGTCGCCCGTGAAGCACCACACCACGCCGCACACCTTCCTCCCGTGGATCTGCTCGGGGAAGGGCGGTACGGGCGGCACGGTCAGCAAGGCGAAGAAGCCGGAGAGGGTTTCGGGTGCGGCGGGCAGGAACTCCCGGTACCACTGGAGTACTTCGCGCGTGTGGTCGACGGGCCACAGGGTCAGCGCGACGCCCACGGTGTCCACGGGGTGCAGCCGGAAGGTGAACGTGGTGACCACACCGAAGTTGCCCCCGCCGCCGCGCAGCGCCCAGAACAGGTCGGGATGTTCGTGCTGCGACGCGGTGACGTAGGTGCCGTCCGCGAGGACCACGTCGGCGGAGAGCAGGTTGTCGATGCTCAGCCCGTACCGGCGGGTCAGATGTCCGTGGCCGCCGCCGAGGGTGAGACCGCCGATTCCGGTGGTCGATATGGTCCCGGTGGGAGTGGCCAGGCCGAAGGCGTGGGCCGCGTGGTCGAGGTCGCCCTGCCGGCTTCCGCCGCCCACGCGCGCGGTGCGCGTCGCGGGGTCGACGTGCACCCAGCGCATCGGGGTCAGGTCGAGGGTGATTCCGTCGTCGAGCACACACAGCCCCGGACCGCTGTGACCGCCGCCGCGCACCGCGAGTTCGAGCCCGGTGTCCTTAGCGAAGGCCAGGACGGTCCGGACGTCCGCCACGTCGACACAGCCGGCGATCGCCGCCGGGCGCCGGTCGATCATGGCGTTGTAGACACGGCGGGCCTCTTCGTAGCCGGGGTCCCCCGCCACGGCGACGGGCCCGCGCAGCGTCTCTCGCAGGCCTTGGAGAGCCTGCCCGTTGATACCGCCCATGACCAACACCCTCACTGATGCGTGTGCGGGGCTGACGGGGATCGCGACGCGAGCGGCCGACGGGGAGCGCGACGCGCGCCTGTGGGCGCCTGCGCCACGGACTGGCACGGTGCGTCAACTCCGCTGGTTCCATTGTTCGCCTGCCCCGCACCCCCCGCATGTCGGGTTCCGGCCCGGACGATGTGTCGGGCCGTGGAGCTCACCCTCGGTGACGCCTGGGGTACGGACTGTCCGGGCGTCGGTGTTTTCGGTCTCACCTCCTGGACCGCGCAGACACGGCGGTGTGACAAAGAGGCAAGGGATGTGCCCGATCGGCAAGGAGCCCAGGTCCGGCGCCGGGTCCATGCCCCCGTGGACGCGGCCCGTGGCTCACGTCGGCAGGGACCCGGGGGCGGGCGCGTCCGTCAGCGGACGACGTCGAAGACGTTCTTCTGCAGGCCGTTGGCGTAGGCCTCGTGTTCGACCAGCCTCAGCTTCTGGGCGTCCTTGTCCGTGGTGCTGAACAGACGTGTGCCCGCGCCGAGCAGGAGCGGGAAGACGAGCAGGTGGTAGCGGTCGATCAGGCCGGCGTCGGAAAGCGCTCGGTTCAGGGCGGCGCTGCCGTGGACGATGATCGGCCCGCCCTCGGTGTCCTTCAACGCGGCCACGTCGTCGAGCGATCGCAGGATCGTCGTCTCGCCCCAGTTCGGCACGAGGTCGTCCTCGGTGAGACTGGTGGAGACGACGTATTTCGGCATGATCTTGTAGTCGGCGAACTCCGCCATGTCCGGCCACACGGGGCTGAACGCCTCGTAGCTGACGCGGCCCATCAGCATGGCGGCGGCCTCCTTCTGCTCCCGCCCCTTGATCTCGAAGGCCTCGGGCAGGAACTCGATGTTCTTGAAGGTCCAGCCGGAGTTCCGGTAACCGCTCTCGCCACCCGGGGCCTCCACCACGCCGTCGAGCGACATGAAAGCGGTGCTGATCAGAGTGCGCATCGTCGTCTTCCCTCGGTGTCTCGTGTCAGGTTCTCGGCGATCGGTCCGTGCTACGCCGTCACGGTCGCGTCGCGGCGTGCTCGCCATCATGGCTGACTGCCGGTCGCGCGGGAACTCATCGGCCGCGCGCCGCAGGATTCGACGGGAGCGGTGTTCCGACGGCACGGACCGCCGTCGGGGCGTCGGCCGAGGGCAGGCCGCAGGTGGCGACCTGACGGGGGTTCACGCCGTGCGCCGCCACGAGAACGTCTCGCGAGACCCGCGGAACTCGACCGGTGGCGGGCGGCCCTGCCGCCCGCGGTGGCGGCGAGCGAGCGCTGGGTGATGCTCCGGCGGGCGCCGGGCGGGATCCGGAACGTCGTGCGGAAGCGAAGAGGCGCGAGCGCAACCGCAGGATGTCTGGCCCCGGCCCGGCGCGGGGCGCCCCTTCGGCGGTGTGTTGCGGGGGGCGTTCCGGGGCGCCAGCCGCGTAGCGTGAGGGCGGTCGGCCCGTATCAGGGTGTACGCGGACGAAAGGCATGGACCATGCTGCAGGAACGCGGTGGCCGCTGCGACGTGATCGTGGTCGGGGCGGGCGCCGCCGGGCTGGCGTGCGCGGCGGACCTCGCCGTTGCCGGGTTGGCGGTGCGGGTGCTGGAGGCCTCGGACGCCGTCGGTGGCCGGATGCGCACCGACCGGCACCGCGGCTTCCTCCTCGACCGCGGCTTCCAGGTTTTCAACACCTCCTACCCGCAGGTGAAACGGCGCCTTGAGCTGGCGCCGCTGCGGCTGCGGCCGTTCACCCCGGGTGTCCTGGTGCACACCTCCCGGGGGAGGCTGCGCTTCGCGGACCCGACCCGGCCGCCGTACGCGTTGGCAGATCTGCTCCCCGGTCGGCTCGCGTCGGGACGCGACCTGGCCGCCCTGGCCGTCCTGAGCGCCCGCGACATGGTGCTTCCCGCCGCACGGCTGCGCGCGGGCCCCGACACCACGACGCTGACCGCGCTGGCCGCCGCGGGCATCTCGTCCGAGCTGGTGGAGACCCTGTTCCGGCCTTTCCTGTCCGGGGTCTTTCTCGAGGACCAACTGGAGACCTCCAGCCGCTTCTTCCACTTCGTCTGGCGCAGCATGCTGCGCGGCACCCTCGCCCTGCCCGCCGAGGGGATCGGCGCCGTGCCCGCGCAGCTGGCCGGGCGGCTGCCGGAGGGCACGGTGTCCACGCAGGCCCCGGTGCGCGAGCTGACCGGTGACGGGGTGCTGCTGGAGGACGGCACGGATCTCGCCGCGCCCGTCGTGGTGGTGGCCACCGGACCTGGGGCGGCGGTGAGGCTCCTGCCCGGGCTCACTGCGCCGCCGACGAGGACGGTGACGACCTTCTACCACGCCGCGAACCGGTCGCCCCTCGCCGAGCCGACGCTGATGGTGGACGAGCGCCGGCGCTTCCTGAACACCGTGGTCCTCACCGAGGTGCAGCCCGGGCTGTCCCCGGACGGCCGCGCCCTTGTGGCGACCTCGGTGCTCGGAGTGCCAGGAACCGACGACGAGCCCGCGCTGACCGCGGCGCTGTCGGAGGCGTACGGCACGGACGCCGCCGCCTGGGAGCCGTTGCACCGCCGCACCGTGCGGGAGGCCCTGCCGGCGATGCCGGCGCCGCTCGCGATGACCCGCACGACCCGCTTCGCGCCGGGGCGCCATGTCTGCGGCGACCACCGGGCGACCGGGTCGCTCCAGGGCGCGCTGGCCTCGGGCACGCGGGCCGCCCGGGAAGTGCTGGCGGACCGCCGCCGGGCGGCGACGCGGCTGCGCTGAGCGCGGGGGTCGCGCCGCGCGGCGCGCCCCGCTCGCGGGGACCGGGCGCCAGGCCCGCCGGCTCCGGTGGACCGGACGGCGCCGGTCCGCGATGCTGAAGTTCCGCATGTTCCGCACGTTCCGCGTCCACGGGCGAGCCGGGGGCCGGCGAGAAGAAGAAGGGCGGCGCGGCATGCCGATCATCTCGCGCGGATTCCACGGCCGGCGTCCCACCTCGGGCAACAAGCTCCCGCCGGGACAGTACGAGACCTTCGACTTCCCCGTCCTGTCGGCCGGCCCCACCCCGCGGATCACCCATGAGGACTGGGAGTTCACCGTCACCACCGAGGACGGCACCCGCCACCGGTGGAACTGGGCGCAGCTGACGGCGCTGCCCGCGCAGACCCCGACGGTCGACCTGCACTGCGTGACCAAGTGGTCGAAGTTCGGCACCCACTGGCGCGGCGTGTCCCTGGACACGCTGCTGGCCGAGGTGGAGACCGCCGCCGAGTACGCGCTCGTCCACTCCTACGGCGGCTACACCACCAACCTGCCCCTGGAGGACCTGCTCGACGGACAGGCGTGGATCGCCTACGAGTACGACGGCGAGGAGCTCGACCCCGAGCACGGGGGCCCGGCCCGGTTGCTGGTCCCGCACCTGTACCTGTGGAAGTCGGCGAAATGGGTCCGCGGCCTCCGGCTGCTGCTGGACGACGAGCCGGGCTTCTGGGAGAGCGTCGGCTACCACGACTACGGAGACCCATGGCGCGAACAGCGGTACCAAGGCGACTAGGCGACCGTCTGCGCTGGCTCGCCGCCGAACTGGTGGCACGGCGCCACGAGTCCGCGGCCGCGCGGACGCTGGTGTTCGACGTGCCCGGCTGGCCGGGCCACCTGCCCGGCCAGCACGTCGACGTCCGGCTCACCGCGGAGGACGGCTACAGCACCCAGCGCAGCTACTCCCTGGCGTCCACGGCCGACGGCGACCGGATCGAACTGACCGTCCAGCGGGTCGAGGAGGGCGAGGTGTCGCCCTATCTGACCGACGACCTCGCCGTCGGGGACGCGATCGAGCTGCGCGGGCCGGTCGGCGGCTGGTTCGTGTGGCGCCCCGAGCAGACCGAACCGGTGCTGCTGGTCGCGGGCGGTTCCGGGCTGGTCCCGCTCATGGCGATGGTGCGCGCCCGCGCCGCGGCGGGCAGCCGAGCGCCGTTCCGCCTGCTGTACTCCGTGCGCACGCCCGAGGACCGGTTCTACACAGACGAGATGGAGCGTGGCGCGCCCGGCCTCGACACGACGTACCTCTACACCCGGTCGGCACCGGACGGCGGTGCCCGCCCCGCGGGCCGGATCCAGGCGCGCGATCTGGCCGAGTGGGGCTGGCCCGCGGACTTCGAACCCGCCTGCTACGTGTGCGGACCCACCGGCTTCGTCGAGACGGCCGCGGGACTGCTGGTGGCCCTCGGCCACCACCCGGACCGGATCCGCACCGAGCGCTTCGGTCCCAGCGGGGGGTGACCCCGGGGCGGCGCCGTCGGCCCCGAGCGCGCCCGGCCCCGCGCGTCGCGTTCGCAGGGCCGCTGGGTGGTAATCCCGTTCCCAGGTCCACCTGGGCCCGCCGGGTCTGCGATGAGGGGCGGTGCGCCCGCTGTTCCAACGGATCGAAGGGCGGCGGTCCGGGACACGGCCCCCGCGCAGACCAGGAACGAGGAGAGCGCTTTCCGATGCTTGCCACCGTCGCCCCCGAGGACCGATGGTTCGTGGGATTGCGGTTCCGTACGGCCCAGGGGGCCGTGCGCAGCCACTACTACGTGGTCGGCGAGGCCGCCGACGCCGAGGACGCGGTGCGGACCGCGTCGGACCGCGCCGCCGACGCGTAGGAGCGCGCGGCGCGGGAGAATGCGGTGATCGACGGCGTCGAGGTGCGCCGGCTGCGCTGGAACCCCCTGGGCTGGGCTTACCTCACCGCCTCGGACAGGGACGCCGGCGCCTCGCTGCGCCTGGCGCGCGAAGGGTGGCGGACCGCTGAGTCCGGGGGCACGCACCACCCGTTGGGATGATCGGACAGTGCGACATGTCCGATGTGCCGGGTGGGCGCGAGGGAAGCGTCTAGCGTCACGGAGACGGCGACGTGTGAGATCCCGCGACCGGTGGGCGCCGTCCGCTTCGGACCCGAACCCAACCCTGTCCACGGGAGCAGTGCGCACCATGAGCGAGCGGTCCACCGTCCACGACGTGACCTACGATCTGCTGCGGTCACTGCGGCTGACCACGGTCTTCGGCAACCCCGGATCGACCGAGGAGCCGTTCCTCCAGGACTTCCCCGACGACTTCACCTATGTGCTGGCTCTCCAGGAGGCCTCCGTCATCGCCATGGCGGACGCCTACGCCCAGACGACCCGCCGCCCGGCGCTGGTCAACGTGCACTCGTCGGCCGGCCTGGGGAACAGCGTCGGCAATCTGGTCGCCGCCTACCACGGACACACCCCGCTGATCGTCACCGCGGGCCAGCAGCACCGCGAACTGGTCATCGGCGAGCCCTATCTGGCCAACCGCGAGGCGACGACTCTGCCCAGGCCGTGGGTGAAGTGGTCGTACGAGCCCCTGCGGGCCGAGGACGTGCCCGAGGCCTTCATGCGCGCCTACGCCACGGCGCTGCAGCCGCCCGCGGGACCGGTGTTCCTCTCCGTCCCGCTCGACGACTGGAACCGGCCCCTGACCGGCCCCGCGGTCGTGCGCGGGGTCAGCACGGCGTACGCGCCGGACCCGGAGCGGCTGCGGGCCTTCGCCGCCCGCATCACGGCGAGCCGGCGACCGGCGCTGGTCTTCGGGCCCGAGGTGGACCGCGCCGGCGGGTGGCACGCCGCGGTGGCGCTCGCCGAGCGGTTGCGGTGCGCGGTCTACAGCCCCCCGCTCGCGGACCGCGCGTCCTTCCCCGAGGACCACCCGCTCCACCAGGGTGCGCTCGGCATGTCGGTGCGGGCCATCGGCGAACGGCTCACCGGCCACGACCTGGTCGTGGTCGTCGGGGCCGACGTCTTCCGGTACTACCCCCACGTCCCGGGCGAGATCCTGCCGCCCGGGACCGAACTGCTGCACCTCACGTGCGACCCGGCGGTCGCCGCGGCGGCCCGGGTCGGGGACAGCCTGCTGGGCGACACGCGGATGTCGCTCGAACTGCTCACCGAGGCGGTCGCGGACGGCGCCGACCGCGAGCCGCCCGAGCCCATGCCGCGCCACCGGAAGCCGGCGCCGACTCCGAGCGGCCCGCCGACGCCCGCCGAGGTCTACGCGGCACTCGCCGAGGTCCGCCCGGAGCACGCCGTGTTCGTCAACGAGTCCACCTCGACCATGGCCGAGCACGCCGCGTGGCTGCCCGCCGTGGAGCCCGAGTCGTTCTACGCCACGCCCAGCGGCGGCATCGGCTGGGCCCTGCCGGCGGCCGTGGGCGTCGCTCTCGGCGACCGGGACCGCGGGGTCAGGCGCCCGGTGGTGGCGCTGATCGGGGACGGCTCCTTCCAGTACTCGGTGCAGGGGCTGTGGACGGCCGTGCAGCAGGGGCTGCCCGTCGTCTACGTCGCGATGCGCAACGGCGAATACGCGATCCTGAAGTCCTTCGCCGACCTGGAGGAGACCCCGGGCGTGCCCGGGCTGGACCTGCCGGGTCTGGACATCGCCTCGGTCGCGCGGGGCTTCGGCTGCCGGGCGGCCGAGGTGACGAGCACCGCGGAGCTCGCACGGGAGTTCACGGCCGCTCTGGAGGCCGGGGTCGCCTCCGTCATCGTGGTGACCACCCGGCCGCAGAAGATCACCTTTTGACGAGCCGGGAAGGGACGCCGCGATGGATCTGGGATTCCGGGACCACGTCTACGTGCTGACCGGAGGCACCCGGGGACTCGGCCGTGCCGTCGCGGAGGTGCTGACCGCCGAGGGCGCCCGGGTGGTGGTCACCGGGCGCAGCGCCGCCTCGGTCGCCGAGGCGGCCCGGGACCTCGGCGGTGACGCCCGCGCCCTCGGCGTGGTCGCGGACAACGCCGAGCCGGGGTCCGCCGTCCAGGTCGTGGGGGCGGCGCTCCGGCACTTCGGCCGACTGGACGGCGCCCTCGTCAGCGTGGGCGGGCCGCCCGTGGGCACGGTGATGGAGGTCGACGACCAGGTGTGGCGGGACGTCTTCGAGACGACGTTCCTGGGCGCGGTGCGCATGGCCCGGGCCGCCGCGCGCGCGTTCACCGGCGCGGGTTCGATCGCCTTCGTCCTGTCGTCCTCGGTCCGCGAACCGATCCCCGGGCTGGCCCTCTCCAACGGCCTGCGGCCGGGGCTCGCCATGGTGGCCAAGACGCTCGCCGGCGAACTGGGCGGGTCGGGCACCAGGGTGAACGGGCTGCTGCCCGCGCACATCGACACCGAACGCGCCAGGGAAGTGGCCGCGCTGACCGGTGGCGGCAGCCCGGAGAACGCGCTGCGCCGCACGGGACGGCCCCTGGAGTTCGCGACGGCCGCGGCTTTCCTCCTCTCGCCGGCCGCGAGCTACCTCACCGGCGTGATGCTGCCCGTCGACGGCGGCCAGCTGCGTGCGCTGTGACCTCCCCGCCGACCGCGGCGCGGGGTGGGGTGCCCGATGATCCGGGCGTGGCCTGTGGGAAGGAAGCGGGTGCGGGCGGGGGCCGGGGCTCCGCGCCTCACACGGCCCCGCGCGGCGGCGCTCGACCTCGCCCGGGACCGCGGTCGCGCACTGCCGTCACGCGCGGGCGTAACCTGCCAAGGTGTGATGACAGGTTACCCAAGGGAGGGTGGGGTGCCGGCATGGCGGACGATACGGCGGACGACGATCTCCTGCTGGAGCTGCTCAACACGACCCCGGTCGCCGACGGGACCCAGGTGGACGAACTCGCCGACCCCGAGGCCGGCCGCCGCTGGCTGCGCGCCCACGGCGGCTCGGGAACGGCGCAGGAGCTACGCCACCTCCTGGAGGCGCGCGACGCGCTGCAGCGCGTCGTACGCGGGGACGGGCAGCCCGCCGACCTGCAGAAACTGTTGGCGGGGGTCGCCCGGACGCCGAGGGTGGCTCCGCACGGCATCGACTGGGTGCTGGAGGCACCCAGTGACCGCGTGCCCGCCGTCCGGGCCGTTACGGCCTGGGGTGTGCTCCAGGAGAGCAGGCCCGGACGCCTGCGGCCCTGCGCCAACGACGAGTGCCGGCTGTTCCTGCTCGACCGCAGCAAGGCCAACACCGCGCGATGGTGCTCCATGGCCGCCTGCGGCAACCGGATGAAGGCCCGGCGCCACCACCGGCGCGCCCGCGCCGCGGCCGCCGGCTGACATACCCCGGCTCACGTACCGCCGGCTCACGTACCCCGCCTGACGTACCCCGGCTCACGTACGCCAGCTGACGCGTGACGGCTGGAACACCTCGGCCGTCACGCGACGGCGGCCCGGGGCCGTGGACCCCTGGCCGCCGAGGGCCGCCGCACCGCCCGAGCCCGTCGCCAGGGCGGCGCGACCGGGCAGGTCAGCCCTTCGCGCGGACGGGCAGCCGCCAGTTCGGCCGCGGGAAGTGGCAGGTGTACCCCTCCGGGTAGCGCTCCAGGTAGTCCTGGTGCTCCGGCTCGGCCTCCCAGAACGGCCCGGCGGGCTCGACCTCGGTGACGACCTTGCCGGGCCACAGGCCCGAGGCGTCGACGTCGGCGATGGTGTCCTCCGCGACGTGCTTCTGCTCGTCGTCCACGTAGAAGATCGCCGAGCGGTAGCTCATGCCGATGTCGTTGCCCTGGCGGTTCCTCGTCGTCGGGTCGTGGATCTGGAAGAAGAACTCCAGCAGCGCCCGGTAGTCCGTCTTCTC
Source organism: Actinacidiphila sp. bgisy167 (assembly GCF_057707665.1). Taxonomy (NCBI): domain Bacteria; kingdom Bacillati; phylum Actinomycetota; class Actinomycetes; order Kitasatosporales; family Streptomycetaceae; genus Actinacidiphila; species Actinacidiphila sp. bgisy167. Next base: position 27,757 of record NZ_JBYIQP010000053.1, read on the forward strand.
GGGGTCGAAGAGGATCTCGATCGCCTCGGCGTGGGTGCCGTGGTTGCGATAGGTCGCGTTGGGCACGTCGCCGCCCGTGTAGCCGACGCGGGTCGCGACCACTCCGGGCTGCTTGCGGATCAGGTCCTGCATGCCCCAGAAGCAGCCGCCCGCGAGCACGGCCCTCTGTGTCTGTCCTGCCATGTCAATCCTCCGAATCGGTCCTGTCACCATTGTCGAACAACCCGAGGTAGGCCCCGTAACCTTCCCGCTCCAGGTCGTCGGCGTGGACGAAGCGCAGCGAGGCGGAATTGATGCAGTAGCGCAGGCCGCCGGTCTGCCGGGGGCCGTCGGGGAAGACGTGCCCCAGGTGGCTGTCGCCCACGGCCGAGCGGACCTCAGTGGCCGACAGCCCGTAGCCCGGGTCCGGCCGCTCCACGACGTGGGTCCGGTCCAGCGGCCGGGTGAAGCTCGGCCAGCCGCTGCGGCTGTCGTACTTGTCGACGGAGGCGAACAGCGGCTCCCCGGAGACCACGTCGACGTAGATCCCGGGCTCCTTGTTGTCCAGGTAGGCGCCCGTGAAGGGGCGCTCGGTGCCGTTCTCCTGTGTCACCCGGTACTGCTCCGGTGACAGTCGCGAGACGGCCTCCGGATTCCTGTGGTAGCCGGTCACGGTCCCTCCTTGCTCGCGGCTCTCTGTTTTCCGTACGCCCATTGGTGACGGGGGACGCGCGGGTCTTACCTCCCGTACACGGCCGGTTTCCCGGGGCCGGGGACCGGGCCGGTCGGGGCCGGCGCGGCCGTGGGGGTGGGGGCGGGGGGCCGCGTCTAGGATCGCTGCATGGGTCCCGCGGAGAACGACGGCCGGGCCGGCGAAGGCCGCCGGGGCGACCGGCCCATGGACGCGGAGTCCGCGCAGTGGGTTCGGGCGCTGTCGGCGGACGGCGAGGCGTACGAGGAGGCGGCCGCCCGGCTGCACGCGCTGCTGCTGCGGATCGCGTACGCGGAACTGCAGCGGCGCGGGTCGCGGCACGGCATCGCCGGGCCGGAGCTGGACGACATCGCCCACCAGGCCGCGGCTGACGCCGTGCTGTCGATCACGCGGAAGATCGGCGCTTTTCGCGGTGACAGCCGCTTCACGACCTGGGCCTACAAGTTCGTCGTGAACGAGGTGTCGAGCAAGCTCGGCCGGCACTTCTGGCGGACGGCCGGCGTGCGGCTCGACCCCGAGGCGTGGGAGCGGCTTCCGGACCGGCTCGGTGTCGATCCCGTGCGGCGGAGCGAGGCCCGGGAGCTCGTCGAGGCCCTGCGCGAGGCCGTGGAGGAGGAGCTCACCGAGCGCCAGCGCCGGGTGTTCACCGCGCTCGCGGTGAACGGCGTGGACGCCGACGCCCTCGCGGCCGAACTCGGGACGAACCGCAACGCGCTCTACAAGACGATGTTCGACGCGCGACGTAAGCTCCGCGCCCGGCTCGCCGCTCATGGACATCTGCCCCTGACGACAGCGAGGCGCTCATGAACGAATGGCAGGGCCTTGACGACCTCCTCAGCCCCGACCCGCTGGATCCCGGCTGCGACGGGGCGTTCGACCTGATGGACGTCTACCTGGAACTGTTCCTGGCCGACGCGGCGCCGGAGCGGCGCTATCCCGGGGTCGCGGCACATCTGCGCGGCTGCCCGGCCTGCGAGGAGGACTTCCGCGGGCTGCTGGCCGCGGTGACCGGGGGCTGACCGGGGGCCGGCCGGGGCGGGCCGGTGAGCGGCGGGCCCACGCGGCGCGCGGCCTCCCGCACGACGGCGCCCCGTCGCTGCACACGCGGAGCGAGCCGGGCCTGTGCGGACGCGGGGGCGTCGGCGGGGCCCGCCTCCCGGTAGAAGAGCCGGTGCCCCTCGACGTCGGCGTAGTGGTGGTGCACGTCAGGCACGCCTCACCCCATGGATCCGTATCGACGGTTACGTGCAAACGCAGGGAAGGTAACCTGTCGAATTTTTCATGGTGGTTAGTTCGGCGCCGTCGGGCGACGGTCCGGAGGTGGGCGGGAAGCGACGGTGGCCATCCGGTGTTGTTCGAGGCCACAGGGGACTTCGGGCACCCGCCCGGCGTAGGGCCGGCGACGGGCCCGCGACAGGGACGGAAGACGCAGATGACTGGTACCGGCGCGGCGCGGCGCGCGAGGGGCAACGAGGAGACCCGGATCGTCACCCCCCGGCTGGTACTGCGGCCGTGGCGCCCCGAGGACGCGGAGGCGGCGCTGACCGTCTACGGGACGGACGACGTGACGCGCTGGCTGGCCCCGGCGATGACCCGGCAGCCCGACGCGGCGTCCATGCGGGAGCTGCTGCGTTCCTGGGTGGAGGAATGCGACGCCCTGGAACGGCCGGCCGGACGCTGGGCGATCGAACTGCGCGAGACCGGCGAACTCGTCGGCGGAGCCGCCGTCCTGCCGCTCCCGCCGCACGGCGTCGACCTGGAGATGGGCATGCAACTGGCTCAGCCGTCGTGGGGCATGGGCCTGGCCGCCGAGGCCGGGCACGGCCTGGCGCGGTACGCCTTCGCCTCGGGCGTCGACGAACTCTTCGCTGTGGTCCGCCCGCGGAACGAGCGCGGGGTCGCGACCGCCCGCAGCGTCGGCATGGAATGGGTCGGGGAGACCGAGAAGTACTACGGCATGCGGCTGCAGGTGTACCGGCTGCGCAAGGGGGAGTTCGAGGCCTCCCACCGCATCGGGTCAGCGGCCTCCTGACGTGGGGCGTCCCCCTCTCCGGGGCGCGGCGCGAAAGCCGGGTGCCGGACCGTACGGAGCACGGTCCGGCACCCTTGGGTCATGCATGGCGCGTCACCGCGCCGCCGTCAGTGACCGGGGTCAGTGACGGGCAGCGGCGCGGCGCTTGCGGTTCGCGAAGAGCAGACCGCCGCCGGCGAGCAGCGCGACCGCCGCACCGCCCGCGAGGAGCGGGGTGGAGCTGGAGGCACCGGTCTCGGCGAGGTCGCCGGCCGGGGACTCGTCGGTGGAGGGGGTCGAGGCCACAGCGGTGGGGGCCACGCTGGCCGCCTCGCTCGGCGCCTCGCTGGCCGCCTCGCTCGGCGCCTCGCTCGGCGCCTGGCTGGGCGTCTCGCTGGGCGCGGGAGACTCGGTGTCGGCCTCCGACTGCGTGGGGGTGGGCGTCGGCGTGGCCTCGCCCGAGCCCTCGCAGACGGGGGCGGTCTTGTCGCCCTCGAACGAGTAGCGCTGGCCGTCGCCGGCCTTCACGCTGAGGTGCAGCTGCATCTCAGCGCTGTGGGCCGGCAGCTCGACGGTGTCCTTGAACGAGGCGTCGAAGGTCTCGGACAGCAGTACCTTGCCGTCGGCGGTGAGGGTCACCGTGTTCGTGACCTTCGCGTTGTACGCCGTCAGGTTGATGTCCACCGTGGAGCAGTCAGCGCTCCAGCGAGGCGTGTGGGCGGACGCCGGGGTGGCGCACAGGCCGAGGCCGATGACGCCGGTCGCGGCGGCCGCTATCAGGGTGCCGGGGCGGTGCCAGGCACGGCGGGGGGATACGGTCACTGGTTCTCCAGGCTGTTGCTGAATCAGATGCCAATGGCAGCCGCAATCTACTCTCCCGCTTCACATCGTCCACTGCCGCCCCACAGCTAACGCGGAAACGGGGGTGAAAGGCCGGATTCGCCTGATGCGCAGGGCCGTTGTCAGACCCATGCCGGAGACTGCGGCCATGTCCGCGAACGACGCCACCGCCGCCCTGCCCGAACCGGCCGCCTTGTTGCTGGAGACCGACTGGTCCGATCTCGCCCACGCCTACGGGCCCGCCGACGGCACACCTGACGACCTGCTCGGCCTCCTGCACGACGATCCGGAGGTGCAGGCGGAGTCGCTCGGCCGGCTGGAGATGTCCGTACTGCACCAAGGGTCGTTGTACTCCGCCACCCCACCGGCCGCGCTGTTCGTCGCGGGCATCCTGAGCGACCCCCGCACACTCGCCGTTCACGAGGGCTTCTTCCCCTGGGACGACCGGGTCGGGCCGCTGCGCGCCGCGCTACTGGAATGGCTGGGCGAACTCGCCGAGTCCGCGGCGTACGAGGACGAGGAGGAGGACGATGAGGACGACGGCGAGGAGTGGGCCGAGGAGATCGCGGCGACCGAGGCCTGCCGTGCCGTCCGCCCGCAGCTGTTCGACGCGGTCGCGCTCTGGCTGGACGACGCCGACGGCACCGTCAGGGAGGCGGCCCTCGGCGCGGTGACACATCTGCTCCGGGCACCCGAACTCGCCGACCGCTTACCGGCCGCGGCCGATCGCCTGGAGCGGATCGCCAGAGGCGGCGGCGACCGCCGCGAACGGGCGGGCGCCCTCCTGTCGCTCGGCGCCTGGGGCCATGACACGGTCGGCTTCCTGACGGACCCCGACCCGGCGGTACGCGCCTGCGCCGCCCTGGGCACCACCGGCCCCGGCGCCGTGCCGGCCCTGCTCGACGCGCTCGGCGACCCCGCGGCCGCCGACGCGTGGTTCGGCGAGCCGCTGCCCCAGTTCGACGGCTGGTTCCGGTTCACCCTGCTCCGCGGACTGCTCGACCGCGCCCAGGACTTCGAGCAAGTCCTCCCGGCCGCCCTCGCGCTGGTCCCGATGTGCAGCCAGTACACTGTCGACAGTGACTGGGGCCCGCTCCTCGCCTCCGCCTTCCCCCTCCCGTACGCCCCCGGCCGCCCCCTGACGGGCGCCCAGCGCGCCTTCCTGCAGGCCCTGTCCGACCAGGACGACTGCTGGGGGAACGTCGCCAACCGCGTCTCCTGGCTCCGGTCCGCGGGACTCCCCACGGAGCGCGACCCGCTGCGAGCCCTCCTCGTCGCCGCGCCGACCGTCACGGGCGGAGAGCGCCGGACGGTCGTCCCTGATCAGCCGCCGTCGCGCAGGTAGCTCGCGCGTCCGTCGTCGTCGAGGTCGAACGGCCCCTCGGGGACGACGCAGAACTCGTTCCCCTCAGGGTCGGCCATGACCAGGAACCCGCCCTCCGCGTACTCCCCGAGCACCTGCCCGCCCAGCGCCTCGATCCGCGCCCGCTGCGCGGCCGGATCGGGCGAGGCCACGTCGAAATGGACGCGGTTCTTCACGGACTTGGACCCGTCCGTCCGGGGATGCCCAGGCCCGGACCCTCGCCCCGCGCGAGCCAGACGTACGGGCCGATCCTCGCCACGACCTCCCGGCCCAGCAGCTCACCCCGAAACGCGGCCAGGCGCTCCGGATCCGCGGAGTCGAGGCCCGGACCCTCGCCCCGCGCGAGCCAGACGTACGGGCCGATCCTCGCCACGACCTCCCGGCCCAGCAGCTCACCCCGAAACGCGGCCAGGCGCTCCGGATCCGCGGAGTCGACGACGATGTCCTTGACGGTCAGACGGGTTCCGCTCATGACGCGATGCTGCCAGACAGCGCCGCGCCGGCGCCCGGCGGATCGTCGGCGGACGCGGTGCCGCCTCAGCTCCCTCCGAGGGGGAGCGACGCCGCGAACTCCGCCAGGGCGGCGGCCCGCGGCGGCATCCGGCGGGGGAGGAAACGCCGGTAGTGGTCGGCGACGAGGCGGCGTAGTTCAGCCTCGTCGGGTGGGGCGCCGCTGCGTTCGAGCGAGACACGGTGGGGCTCGCCCGTCATGCGGGGTGGGCGTGCGCGTCGAATCCGCAGGTGTACTCCTCCGGCAGTTCCCAGAAGTCCTCGGCGTGGGCGACGTCCTTCAGCACGTTCCTGTGGAAGTCGTCGTCGAAGACGATCACGGGGCCGACCGGTCCGGTGCGTTCACCCGGACAGTATGTCCGAGGCATGTGGCCTCCGCAGTGCCGTTCGGCGGGGGAGGGGTCACCCGGCGGCAGCGGGCTGCCAGGGCACCCCGGGGACGACGAGGGGGCTGCCCGTGACCGGGTCGGGGACGACGACCGACGACAGGCCGAAGACCTCGTGGACGAGTTCCGCCGTGACGACGTCGCGGGGTGCGCCCTGGGCGACGATCCGTCCGGCCTTCATGGCGATGAGGTGGTCGGCGTAGCGGGCCGCCTGGTTGAGGTCGTGGAGCACGGCGACGACCGTGCGCCCGCGCCGGTGGTTGAGGCGGCGGACCAGGTCCAGCACCTCCACCTGGTGGGCGATGTCGAGGTAGGTCGTCGGTTCGTCCAGCAGCAGCAGGTCCGTCTCCTGCGCGAGGGCCATGGCGATCCACACCCGCTGGCGCTGGCCGCCGGAGAGCTCGTCCACCGGCCGGTCCGCGAGGTCCGCGGTGCCGGTGTGCTCCAGGGCCTCGGCGACGGCGCGTTCGTCGGCCTCGGACCACTGCTGCCACCACCTCTGGTGCGGTTGGCGCCCGCGCGCCACGAGGTCGGCGACGGTGATGCCGTCCGGCGGGGTGGGGCTCTGCGGCAGTACGCCGACGGTCCGGGCGATCTGGCGGCCGGGCAGACGGGAGAGCTCTTCGCCGTCCAGCAGGACCGTGCCGGAGCGCGGCTTGAGGAGCCGGCCCAGCGCGCGCAGCAGCGTGGACTTGCCGCAGGCGTTGGGGCCGACGATGACGGTGACGCTGCCGTCGGGGATCTCCAGGTCCAGGCCGTCGACGACGGTGCGGTCCTCGTACGCCAGGGTCAGTTCCCGGGCGGCGAGTCGGCTGGTACGGCTCATGAGGTGGTGCCTCCGGAACGGCTGCGGGTGCGGGCGATCAGCCACATCAGGTACGGGGCGCCCACCGCTGCGGTGAGGACGCCGACGGGGAGCTCGACGGGGGAGAACAGGCGCCGGGCCAGCAGGTCGGCGACGACGACCACGAGCGCGCCGGTCAGCGCCGAGGACAGCAGCGGGACTTGCGCCGTACGGGTCAGCCGGCGCGCGATCTGGGGGGCGAGGAGGGCGACGAAGTCGATCGGTCCGGCGGCCCCGGTCGCCACGGACGCCAGGACGATGCCGAGCGCGGTCAGGCCGAGCCGGACGCGGTCCAGGCGGATGCCGAGGGCCACGGCGGTGTCGTCGTCGAAGGACACCCCGCGCTGGGCCCAGGCAGCCCACAGCACCGCGGGGATCGCCAGGAGCAGCACCGTAGCCAAAGGCGCGGCCTGGTCGTAGCCGCGGCTGTTGAGCGAGCCCGTCAGCCAGACCTTGGCCTGCTGTGCGACGAGGAAGTCGCCCTTGGTGAGGAAGAGCTGGGTCAGCGAGCCCAGGGCGACCGAGACGCCGATGCCGACGAGGACGAACCGCGAGGCGTGCAGCCCGCGGCGCCAGGCGAAGACGTAGACCACCAGCGCCGCGCCGAGCCCGCCGGCGATCGACACATACGGCAGGGTGGTGTGCGAGACGAGGCCGAAGCTCATCGCGGCGACCGTCGCGGCGCCCGCGCCATGGGTCACCCCGATGACGTCGGGGCTCGCGAGCGGGTTGCGCGCGACCGTCTGCACCAGCGCCCCGGCGATGCCGAAGGCGAGTCCGGCGAGCATCCCGACGACCAGTCGCGGCAGCCGCAGTGTGCCGACGACCAGTCGGTCGGGGCTGGGCCGGCCGAGGAGGACGTCGACGACCTCCACCGGGGAGACCAAGGACTCGCCGACGCAGAGGTAGACCACGACGGCTGCCGCCAGCAGCACGGCGAGGACGGCGGCGACCAGGACGGCCCGGCGGTGGAGCAGGAAGCTGCTCCCACCTCGGCGCAGCACGGTGTGGCCCGCCGGGCGCACGGACCGGGCGGCACTCCCGGCGGCCGTCGCGGCGGGGGGAACGGCGCCCTGACCCGTGGCCGGCGCGGTCCGCGTGCGACTCGTGCCGCTCATGCGGCGACCACCGTCCGGCGCCGGACCAGCGCGATGAGGAACGGCACGCCGAGCAGCGCGGTCATGACGGCCACCGGGACCTCCGAGGGCGGGAAGACGATACGGCCGAGCACGTCGGAGGCGAGGATCATCACCGGCCCGAGGAGGACGGCCACCGGCAGCACCCAGCGGTGCGCCGCGCCGACCAGGGCCCGGGCGATGTGCGGCACGGCCAGGCCCGTGAAGGCGATCGGGCCGACCGCGGCGACGGCGGCGCCGGTGAGCACGGTCGCCCCGACCGCGCCGAGGACGCGCAGCCGCGCCACGTTGTGGCCGAGGCCCTTGGCCGCGTCGTCGCCGAGCGCCAGCGCGTCCAGGCCCCGCGCCATGGCCGCGACGAGCAGCAGGCCGGCCGCGACGAACGGCCAGATCTGGCCGATGACGTCGCTGCCGCGGCCGCTGATGGAACCGACCTGCCAGAAGCGGAACTCGTCCAGCGCGTGGGCGTCGGTGGTGACGATCCCGGAGACCACGGAGGCGAGGAAGGCGTTCATGGCCGCGCCCGCGAGCGCCAGCTTCACGGGAGAGGCGCCGCGGTAGCCGCCCGCCGCGACGGCGTAGACGGCGACGGCGGCGACCGCCGCGCCCACGAAGGCGAACCAGACGTACCCGGTGAGCGTGTGCACGCCCAGGAACGCGATCGCGCACACCACGCCGACGGAGGCGCCCTGGCTGACGCCGAGGATGCCGGGTTCGGCGATCGGGTTGCGGGTGATGCCCTGCATCACCGTCCCGGCGACGGCGAGGGCGGCGCCGGCCAGCACCCCGATGACGGTGCGCGGTACGCGCAGCGCCCGCACCACCTGGGCGTCGTCACTGGTGCCGCCGTGCAGCAGGGCCTGGACCACCTCGCCGGGGGCGATCTGGCGGCTGCCGACGGCCAGGCTCAGCAGGACGGCGATCAGCAGCATCACCGCGCACCCCACCAGCCAGGCGATACGGCGACGGGTCGATCGCGCCATGCGCCGCGCTCACTCTCTCTTTCCGGGTCGCGTGTCGTGTCCGGTCGTGTGCCGGTCTCGTGCCGGGTGTCGTACGGGCGCCGGACGCCGGCGGGCACGGCGGCCCGCCGGCGCCCGGCACTCGGCACTCGGCGCCTCACCGGCTCAGGCGGTGAGGTACTTCTCCAGGTCGTCGAGGACCGCGTTGGCCGCGGTGACCCCGAGCCCGAGGTACCAGGTCTCGTCCGGCACGTCGAAGGCGTGCCCGTCCTTGACCGCCTTCAGGTTCTTCCACAGCGGGTTCCCCTGGGCCTTGGACTTGTCGGTGGCCTTCGGGTCACCGTAGACGCCGGTGAAGATGTAGTCCGCGTCGGCCTGGTCGATGTTCTCCGAGCTGATCTCCGCGGCAAGGTCGTCGATGTCCTGGTTCTTCGGCCGCGGGATGCCGACGTCCTTGAGGATGGTGCCGATGAAGGAGTTGTTCGCGTAGAGGCGGATCTTGCCCTCGGGCATGAAGCGCACCATCGAGACGGTCGGCTTGCGGTCGCCCAGCTTGACGCCGAGGTCCTTCGCCTTCCTCTCGTACGCGGCCAGGTTCGCCTCGGCCTGCGCGGTCTTGTCCAGCGCGGCGGCGTTGAGGAGGTAGTTCTGCTTCCACGTGAAGCCGGGGCGGATGGAGAAGACGGTCGGCGCGATCTGCGACAGCTCGTCGTAGGAGTCGGCGGCGCGCAGCTGGCTGCCCAGGATCAGGTCCGGCTTGAGCGCGGCGATCGCCTCGAGGTTGAGGCTGTTGATCGTGCCGATGTTCGCGGGATCCCCGGCCTCGCCCTTGAGGTAGGAGGGGAGTTCCGGCGAGCCCTCGGTGGGTGCGAGGCCGACCGGCTTGATGCCGAGCGAGACGACGTTGTCGAGCTCGCCCACGTCCAGGACGACGACGCGCTTCGGCTGCGCCTTGAGGACGGTGGTCCCCATGGCGTGCGTGACGGTGCGGGGCCACTCGCCGGGCTTGGCGGTGGTGCCCATGGCCGCGGTCTTCTCCGCGGCGTCGGCGAAGTCCTTGCCGCCCTTGGCGACGGACTTGGAGTCCTTGGACCCCCCCGCGGCGGCGGAGGCGGCCGCGCCGGCTTCCTTCCCGTCGCCGCCGGACCCGCCGCAGGCCGCGAGCGACAGCGCGGCGGCTATGACGACGGCGACGGCGGCTGTGCCGCGGCGGCGAAGAGACATGCGCAGACTCCTGTACGTGGTTCGCCTTTGAAGTATTAGGCGAGCCTAACCTTATGCGCTGCCCACGGGCCCCGCGCAAGCGGGGTCCCCGCACGCTCCCGCCGGGGGATGGCGGCTCGGTGCGGCGCGCCGCGGGGCGCATCCTTGGCCTGGTCTTGACCAGAGCTGGATCGTTACATCGGATTGATCAACCTACTGTTATCACCATGGACGAGAAGGCACTCGGGGCCGGTGCCCCGACCGAGGCGGCGGCCGCCTTGTGGCTGAGTGTGGGGCGGATCGCGCGGCGGCTGCGCCAGGCGCACACCGTGGGGGACGTCACCCTGTCGGAAGTGTCGGTGATCGCCCGGCTCGACGGGGACGGCCCGGACTCGCCGGGGTCGCTGGCCGAACTGGAGCGGGTGCGCCCGCAGGCCATGGCGACGACGCTGGCCGGTCTCGAGGAACGCGGGCTGGTGAGCCGCAGCCCGGACGCCGCCGACCGGCGGCGCGTGGTGATGACGGTCACGGAGGCGGGCCGGAAGGTCCTCGCGGACCGGCGCTCGGAGTCGGTGCGGCGGCTGGCCGCGGTGCTGGACGGGCGGTTCACCGCCGAGGAGCGGCGGCAGCTCGTCGACGCGCTGCCGCTGCTCGACCGGCTGGCGGAGCAGCTGTGACCGCCGTGCCGGTCGACGACAGCGGCCGCTACAAGTGGGTGGCGCTGTCCAACACGACGCTCGGAGTGCTGATCGCGACCATCGACGCCTCGATAGTGATCATCTCCCTGCCGGCCATCTTCCGGGGCATCGGCCTCGACCCTCTCGCGCCCGGCAACATCGGCTACCTGCTCTGGATGATCCTCGGCTACCTGCTGGTCTCCGCCGTGCTGGTGGTCGTGCTCGGCCGGCTCGGCGACATGTTCGGCCGGGTCCGCATGTACAACATGGGGTTCGCGATCTTCGCCTGCGCGTCGCTCGCGCTCTCCCTCGACCCGCTGCGGGGCGGCGGCGGCGCCCTGTGGCTGATCGGCTTCCGCATCGTGCAGGCGGTCGGCGGGTCGATGCTCACGGCGAACTCGGCGGCCATCCTGACCGACGCCTTCCCCGCCCGGCAGCGCGGCATGGCGCTGGGCGTCAATCAGATCACCGCGCTCGCGGGCCAGTTCCTCGGGCTGATCGCCGGCGGGCTGCTGGCCACCGTCGACTGGCGCGCGGTGTTCTGGGTGAGCGTGCCCATAGGCGTCGTCGGCACCGTCTGGTCGTACCGCAGTCTGCGGGAGACCGGTGCGCGCAAACCGGGACGCGTGGACTGGGTCGGCAACCTCACCTTCACCGCCGGGGCCGGGGGCCTGCTCGCCGCCATCACCTACGGCATCCAGCCCTACGGGGGCCATCCCACAGGCTGGACCAACCCCTGGGTGCTCGGCGGCCTCGCGGCGGGAGTGCTGCTGCTCGTGGCGTTCTGCGTCGCCCAGACCCGGGTCGCGGAACCGATGTTCCAGCTCGGGCTGTTCCGCATCAGGGCGTTCGCCGCCGGCAATCTCGCGGCGCTGCTCACTGCGATCGCCCGTGGCGGCCTGCAGTTCACCCTCATCATCTGGCTGCAGGGCATCTGGCTGCCGCTGCGCGGCTACGACTTCGAGCAGACGCCGCTGTGGGCGGGCATCTTCATGCTGCCGCTGACCGTCGGCTTCCTGGTGGCGGGGCCGGTGTCCGGAACCCTGTCGGACCGCTTCGGCGCCAGGCTGTTCTCCACCACCGGACTCGTCCTCGTCGCCGCCTCGTTCGTGGGCCTGCTCGCGCTCCCCGTCGACTTCCCCTACCCCGCCTTCGCGGCCCTGCTGCTGGTGAGCGGCATCGGGCAGGGCATGTTCTCGGCCCCCAACACCTCGGCCATCATGGGCAGTGTCGCGCCGGACCAGCGCGGCGTCGCCTCCGGCATGCGCTCCACCTTCCAGAACTCCGGGACGGCGCTCTCCATCGGCCTGTGCTTCTCGCTGATGATCGCCGGACTTGCCGGGTCGCTGCCGCGGACCCTGGCGAGCGGGCTGCAGGCCAACGGCGTGCCCGCCGGCACCGCCGAGCAGGTCGCCGGACTGCCGCCGGTGAGCACCCTGTTCGCCACCTTCCTCGGCGACAACCCCATCGGCCACCTCCTCGGACCCAGCGGGGTCCTGACCACCCTGCCCGAGCACCAGGTCCACATCCTGACCGGCACGGCGTTCTTCCCCGCCCTCGTCGCAGGCCCCTTCCACCACGGACTCGTCACCGTCTTCGGCGCGGCCGCCGTCATGGCCCTGGTCGCCGCGCTCGCCTCGGCGCTGCGCGGCCGCCGGCCCGGCGGCGCGAGCGACCCGAACGGCGGCGACACCCCGAACGGCACGAGCAAAGGACAGCAAGAATGGCGAACAGCGCAATCCTCGTGATGGACGTCCAGCGCGGGATCACCGATCGCTTCACCGGGGACGACGGCTACCTGCCCCGATTGCGGGACGCGGTGGCCGCCGCGCGCACCGCGGGCATCCCCGTCCTGTACGTCGTCATCGGGTTCCGCGCCGGACATCCCGAGATCAGCCCCCGAAACAAGGGCTTCAGCGCCCTCGCGCAGGCGGGCGGCTTCGCCGCGGGCGACCCGGGCGCCGAGATCCACCCCGAGGTGGCGCCGGAGCCCGGCGATGTCGTCGTCACCAAGAAGCGCGTCAGCGCCTTCGCGGGCAGCGACCTCGAGATGGTCCTGCGGGCGCGGGGCATCGACAGCCTCGTGCTGACCGGCATAGCCACCTCCGGCGTGGTGCTCTCCACGCTGCGCCAGGCGGCCGACCTCGACTACGGCCTGACCGTCCTGTCCGACGGATGCCTGGACTCCGATCCCGAGGTGCACCGCGTGCTCACGGAAAAGGTGTTCCCGCGGCAGGCGGAGGTCGTCACCGTGAAGGAATGGGGCACGTCGCTCGCGAACTGACTCCAGTGGACGGCTCCCCGTGCCCACCGAGGGCGCGGGCGAGCCGTTCCCCCTGTGCGGGGGTCACGCCGAGGCCAGGCAACGGCACATCTCCAGGCCCCTCGTGGCCCTCCGGGGGACGGGGAGCGCCGCCGCTGAGCGGCGAGCCCCACGCCGGGTCGTGCCAGACCTCGTCCGCCGTCCCGTGGACCAGGCACCGGGCCGCGAGCGCCACCGTCTCCTCCGGCGCCCCGACCGCCCGGAGCGCACCGGCGATCCGGGGCACGGCCTGCCGCGCGTGCCGCTGGCCGTCGTCGAGCAGGGGCAGCAGGAGCAGCAGTCGGACGTCAGGGTCCGACAGGCCCTCGTCCGGCCCGGCATCCGGCCCCGTCTCGGCGACGTGCAGCAGCCGGCGCCAGCCGAGACCGGGGCCGCGGCGCTCGCCGTCGTACGAGAGCAGGGTCTCGGCACGGGCCCAGCCGGGATGGGTGAGCAGGAAGTCCAGCCCGGCATCATCGGCGAAGTTGCGGAAGACCACGACGACGCCGTGCCCGTCCCCGAAAGGCACCCGGAGGACCGGCCAGGACCCCTCCTCGTACAGCACCTCGGGGAGGGCGTCGGCGTCGGCGCCGTCGTCCCCGAACCACTCCGGCGCGGGACGCTCGCCGTCCGGCCCGGCCGCGCACCACTCCAGGAGGCGGTTCGCCCAGAAGCCGGGTCGGGCCGCCAGCGGCTCACCGGCCGTCAGCGGCCCGCCCTCTACCGGTAACCCTTGATCAGCACGCCGCAGACAATGCCACGCGGCGCGCGTCAGACCTGCGGCAGGGACGCGCCCGACGACGCGGCGGCGGACGCGGCGGACGCGGCGGTCGCACGGTCGCGCAGGTCGAGCCGGAGCCGCAGGAAGTCGATGCCACCCGGGCCGGGGCGGCGGTGGCCGTCCGGGACCCAGCCGCGGAGCGTGTAGAAGGCGAGAGCACGGGTGTTGTGCTCCCAGGCGTCCAACAGCCCCGTCCCCAAGGCCGACTCCTGAAGGAATCGGATGAACTCCGCGTGCAACCGCCCCCCGACCCCGCGGCCCCAGCGGTCCGGGCGCACATGGATCCGGTGCAGCTGACCGCACGCCGGCGCAGCCTGTGCGCCTTCCTTCGGCGGCCCCATGGCCGCCACACCGACCACCTCGGTGTCCTCGACGGCGCACAGCACCGTCATCGCGCTGGACTGGACGGCGTGCGCCCAGAACGCGCGGCGGCGCGCCCACCCGTCGGGACTGTCGATCTCGGAGCCGGGCAGGCCGCCCGCCTGGTAGTACGCGGCACGCGCCTGCGTGTGCACGTCCACGATGGCCGCCAGGTCGCCGAACCGCGCCGGGCGCATCAGGGAGGGAGAAGTCGTCACCTCCTGTCAGACGTCCGCGCTGGGGGACGGGTTCCCGGCACGCCGAACCGGTGTGGGGGCCACCCGGCGGACGGCCCCCACACCTCCATGCCCGCGCGACCGGTTACGGCTTCACGGCGACCTGCGGCACGTTGTACCCGTCGACCCGCAGCGTCGGCCGCTTGGAGGACAGGGCCCCCGCGGGCCAGGACAACGTGACCGTGCGGCTCTCACCCGGCAGCAGCCACAGGTAGTTGTCGCTGTACAGGGTGGGCAGCACCCGGTCGCCGGTACGGGAGTCCAGCAGGGAGAGCCGGACCAGGGCGGCCACCGAGGACCCGCGGTTGCTCAGCCGAGCCGTCAGCCCGTGGCGGTCGCCCGTGAGGTCGGTGTCCGTGACCTCGGCGGAGACCCGGGTCCGGGCTGCCTTGTTGAGCTCCTGCATGTGTTCGGGCTTGCGGTAGCGCCAATAGATGTTCTCGGACAGCACCTCGCCGCTACGGTACGTCAGGCGCAGCCGCAGCAGGTGGAAGTCCGGCAGGTCGTCCGTCCAGGCCACCGTGAGGGCGTCGGCCTTCGCCGACGCCGCCACGTCCACCGCCGCGTGCCGCTCCGCGGACAGCGGACGGCCGGTCAGGTCGTACAGGCGCGCGGACACCTGCGCGCCCTTCAGGGCCCGGGGCGTGTGGTTGACCGCCACGACCCTCCCGCTGACGGGGTCGGCCTGCACGTGGACGGGCTCGGAGGCCTTGCGGACCCCGTAGTAGGCGCCGTTGACGTCGAAGTCGTAGTCGTAGGTCTGCCACACGGTGCTGTACCAGGCGGGGTGCGACATCCACAGCATCAGACCGGAGGCGTCCTCCCACAGCCGGCCGTTCCAGGCCTCGAACATGGCGCGGAAGTTCTCGTAGTTGACGAACTGCGCCTTGCGGCAGAAGTCCTCCAGGTCCTTCGCGGTGCCGAGCCGGGCCTCGATGGCCGCACGGTAGTTCTGCGGCGCCTGGTTGCCGCGGGTGCTCCAGTCGTGGTGGTACCAGACGCCGCCGACCGGCCACGCGGGCTCCTCGCCCGCCATGCGCCGCATGGTCTCGGCGGTCGACACGACGGGCATGCCGATCTCGGTGTGGAAGCCGAAGACGCCGCCGCCGTAGGTGGAGGCGGAGTAGTACCGCTCGGGCTCGACCCAGCCGTACGGGCCGCCGCCCGAGACGATGCCGCCGGCCGAGTTGTTCTGGTAGAGCAGGGCGGGCGCCTCCGCGCGCACCGCGGCGCGCATCCCGTCGTCGACCGGACCCGGAGGGTTGCCCTCGTTGGCGCCGCACCACACCACGACGCTGGGGTGGATGCGGTAGCGCCGCACGGTGTCCTGCGCCAGGTCGAGGAAGGCCTGGCGGTTCGGCGGGTCCATCGCCCAGGCGTTGGGGAAGTCGTTCCACACCAGCAGGCCGTGCTTGTCGCAACTGGCGTAGAACTCCTCGCGGTTGCTGCTGGCGACCCAGTTGCGGATCATCGTGAAGTTCATGTCGCGGTGCATGCGCACGGCCGCGTCCATACGCTCCGCGGGCATGCGGCGCAGCAGCTCGTCCCAGCCCCAGTTGCCGCCGCGGGCGAAGACGCGGACGCCGTTGACGCTGATCTTCAGCGGCACGGTGGAGTTGTCGACGGACTTCACGTCCGTCCACTGCTCTCCGTCGTCGGAGACCTGGACGGTGAAGGTCTTGGCGTACGCCTGCTCCCAGGTGATGGCGACGCGGTCGAAGCGCACCGGGGCGCCCAGGTCCACCCGGATCCACTGCTCGTCCTCGTACGTGGAGGACCAGCGGGTGCCCGGCTTGCCGTCCACCGCGTTGGCCGGCTCACTGCCCTCGCCCTCGAAGGACGATGCGGTGGCCTCCTTGCGCAGCGCGAGGTCGACGCCCGGCGTGCCGCTGTCGACCACCGACAGGCCCCACATGGACGAGCCCCAGCTGGTCGCCCGCGTGTGGCACAGGATCCGCACGTGGCGCGCCGTGGTGGCGGAGAAGTCGACGTTCTGCAGGCTCGCCGAGCCCCCGGTCTGGAAGGGCAGGGGGACGGCGGAGTTGTCCACGGAGGCGACGTCGGTCCAGTCCTCGCCGTCGTCGGAGACCTGGATGGTGTACGTCTCGGCGTATGCCTGCTCCCAGGTGACGACGACGCGGTCGAAGGACACCGCGGAGCCCAGGTCCACCCGGATGAACTGGTCGTCCTTGAACTCCGACGACCACCGCGTGTCCGGGTTCCCGTCCGTGGCGTTGCCCGGCTGGTTGGCGGGGTCGTCGGTCGAGGAGGCGTAGGCGTCCTTGTGCAGGGCCAGGTCGACGCCGGGCGCGGAGCTGTCGGCCACCGTCAGGCTCCACATGGACGAGCCCCAGTCGGTCGCCCGCGTGTGGCACAGGATCCGCACGTGACGGGCGGTCGTGCGGGCGAACGTCACCGTCTGTGCGTACGCGTCGGAGCCCGACTGGAACGTCAGGGGGACGTCGTACTCGTAGCCGAACTGGCGCATGCCGAAGCGTGTGGTACGCCGGTCGCTCTCCTGCCCGGACACGGAAACGGTGAGGGTGAGCCGGTGCAGTTCCGGCTCGCCGTAGCCGTTGGGCCACCACAGCTTCGGGTCGCGCACCCGCAGCTTCGGGTGCGAGGCCGGGTCGAAGACGACGTCCACGCTTCCGCCCCCGGGCACGCTGACCGTCCGCTGCACGCGCACGTCGTCGAACGCGGCGGTGACGGTGACGGACCTGGCCTCGCTTGCGGCGTTGCGGACCGGGACGACGAGGGTGACCTCGGCGGTGCCGGTGTCGGGCAGGTCGGGCAGCACGGTGTCGACGCGGGGGTCGCCGAGGACGGCGTCACCGGTCGAGCGCAGCCGGACGTGGTTCCAGATGCCGGCGGCACGGTCGCGCACGGCGGGCATCCAGTCCCAGCCGGAGGAGGCCAGGTAGGTGGGCGAGTTGCGGTTCATCATGTTCGCGCCGGCGTCGACGAAGGCGAGCCCGGCAGGGCCCTTGTCGGTGGGGCTGCCGGGGAACGGCATGGGGCTGATCTTCACCGCGAGGGCCTGCGGGCCATCGGCGGTCAGCAGCTCCGTCACGTCGTAGGCGGCGCGCGCGAAGGGGAAGGTGAGGGTGCCGACCTGCTTGCCGTTGAGCCAGATGTCGGCCTCGTGGTTGACCCCGTCGAATTCCAGCCAGACGCGCCGGCCGGCCCCGGTGCGCAGGCCCTTGGGCAGGCGGAACTCGCGGCGGTACCACCAGGAGTGGCGGGAGAGCGCCTCGGGGATGTGCAGGTTGGCGAAGCCTGCGACCGGGTCGGGTAGGTGCCCCTCGGCCACGAGGGAGGAGAGCACGGTACCGGGCACCACGGCCGGCAGCCAGGCGCTGGTGTCCACGGACGGCGCCGACAGCTCCGCGGCGCTGCCTCCCGCCCAGTCGTCCATGGTCAGGTCCCAGCCGGACTCCAGCGGCACCGTACCGTCGTCGGCGACCTCGAGGGCCGGGGGCGTGCGGTGGTGGGTGCCCCAGTCGGTCCAGCCGGTGGCCTCGGGCCGGTGGCCGGGCGCGGTGCCGTACACCTGGAAGCCGTTGAGGCCCAGTGGGTTGGCGTTGGAGCGCTTGGTGACGGTCATCCGCACATGCCGGGCGGTGACGGGCTTCGGCAAGGCGATCTCCACGACCCCGCCCTTGCCGTCGTCGGTGCGGTGCACGACGGTCCACGACTGCCCGTCACGGGAGGTCTCGATGACGAAGGCGACCGCGCAACTGGACAGGATCTCCTGGCCGGTGGTGTTGTCACGCGGACTGCCGCTGGTCGAGGGGGTGAACGGCGGGTCGTCGGCGGTCGCCTCGAAGACGAGGCGCACGGACTCCACCTCGCACAGCGCCTGGAGGTCGACGGCTATCCACTGGGGGTCGCCGGCCGCTGCGCGCCAGCCGGAGCCCCGCACGCCGACCTGGTCGAGGCTGTCGACGGCGAACTCGGCGGGGGTGGGGGCGTAGTCGGTGGAGGACACCGTGACCGGGCGGTACGCGGCGAGCTCGCCGCGGGCGCCGCCCGGCTTCGAGGTCAGGGTGTGCGCCGCGGCGGCGGACGGGAAGGCCATGCCGAGCCCGAACCCCGCGAGCAGGGTGGAACCGGTGGTGAGTACGGCACGTCGGGAGGGCTGAGGGGACTGGTCCGGCATGGACAACGGCTCCGTTCAGGGATGTTCAACGAGGAGGCGGCCTGGCATCATCGAGGGGATGACAACGTTGCCATCGCGATGACAACGTTGCCGAACATGCACCTACCGGGAGGAGCCTGTCAAGGTCTTGCACTCGCCGCGTTTCGTGATTTCCACGAAAGAGCCCCACATGCCGACGTCCGGCCGGGCGTGTCCCCGGGCTGGTCTCCCCGGCCTTCGACGCCTACGGGAAGGACGAGTTCACACGGGCGGCGCCGAGTCCGCGGACGAGGGCCGTGTCCGCGCCGCTGCTCGCGCGTCCGCGCCACCGCGCACGTCGGGAACGGGAACGCAGCCGAGAAAGGATCCCGGCCGGTCGACGGACGGTTCGGACGCGGGCCGCGCGGCTTCGGGGAGCCGGCCGGGGCCGGCGCGCTACCCGGAAGCGGGGCGCCCGCGTCGGAGGGGCGGGCCGGTGAGGTGGACCGGAAGCGCCGCGTGGCGACTGGTGCGCGGTATGACGCGCGCGCGGACGTCCGCGCGCGGGGGGGGGGGGGGAAAAGAGAAAACA